>JAZUDB010000069.1:0-11454 GCA_045639385.1 Anaerovoracaceae bacterium
ACGGTCCGGATATTTTCCAGTTTTTCATCGGGAATTTCCGTTCCGAAAGCGTCTTCCGCTTCGGAAATGCAGTTCACGATATCCAGGGAAGTAAGTCCCAGATCCGTTGTAAGATCCGTGTCCTTTGTAATGTCTTCGGCGTTTACGCCCTCGCAGTTATTGACGATAATTTCAATCAGTTGATCCAGCATACACAACTCCTTTATATTTAACATCTAATATTAACACATTTATTCTTGCAAACCCATATTTTTTTTGCTATTATAGTTAAGGTTTTGGGGCGTTAGCGCAGCTGGGAGCGCGTTTGACTGGCAGTCAAGAGGTCAGGGGTTCGATCCCCCTACGCTCCACCAGACAAAATACTCATCCGCAAGGATGAGTATTTTTGTTTACAGACAAGTACAGAACCGGTCGAAACCGAAAAAGAAAAAAGTCTCACAAAAAAATACCCGGCAGAATCTGCCGGGCGAACTGTATGAAAATCATTGTGCGAATTATAATTTCTGCGCTTTTTCGCAGGACGCGATGACCGCGTCCATAAAGGCGGAGCGGACACCCCGCGCTTCCAGAACACGGATGCCTTCGATGGTAGTTCCCTTGGGAGAAGAAACCATATCCTTGATAATGCCCGGATTTCCGCCGGTTTCCGCAGCCATCAGGCCGGCACCGTACACCCCTGCCGCCGCAAATTTGTACGCCATCTCCCGGGGCATACCCTCAAAGACCGCACCGTCGGCCAGTGCCTCGATCACCATGGAAATCCATGCAGGAGAAGCGCCCGCAATCTGCCCCGCAATATCAATCATGGACTCATCCACAAATTCCGCACTGCCGATGCTGCCGAGAAGGGTCATCAGCTGCGGGATTTTTTCATCATTTTTTGCCGCCGCAGACGGACAGACCGCACTGATGCCCGCACCCACCAGAGCCGGTGCGTTGGGCATTACCCGGACCATCGCTGCCGCGTCTCCCAGATTTGCGGCAAAATAAGCCAGGGTCTTTCCCGCCGCCACGGATACCACCAGCGCATCTTTTTTCAGGCAGTTCCGGATTTCAAAAAGCACCTCGTCCATTTTCTGAGGCTTTACGCAGAGGAACAGCATGTCGGAAATCCGCGCTACTTCTTTATTGTCCGGCGTCGTATTCACACCGCAGTCCGCCTTCAGAATCTCCAGCTTTCCCGCAGAAGGATTGGAAACCCAAAGATCTTCCGGATTTACAAGTTTTTTGCTGCAGATGCCGCGAATAATGGCACCGGCCATATTTCCGGCACCGATAAAACCGATTTTCATTACTACGTTCTCCTTTTATTTCTCCTGATCCTTGTAATACTCTTTCAGATCACGCTTCAGTTCCAGCCAGGGAATCAAAAGCTCGGAATAAACATATACCAGAATGCCGGCCACAGGAATGGCAATCAGCATGCCGGTTATGCCCATCAGCTTGCCGAAGAAGACGATGGCAGCCAGAATCAGTACCGCAGGCACGTTCAGGGCATCGCCGAAGAGCTTGGGCTTGAGAACGTAACCGTCGATTGTCTGGATGACCAGCGTAAAGATAACGAAAGGCAGAACGGCGGAGGGCTGCACCAGCAGAAGAATAAAGCCGCCGAATACCATGCCGATGATGGGTCCGAAGGTGGGCGCCAGATTGGTAATCCCCACGATGAAAGACACAAAGATTGCATCCGGCATGCCGCAGATTACCATAAAGATGTAGTTGGCGATGGCAACGATAAAAGCGTCCAGCAGCTCGCACACGATGTATTTGGAGAAAATCGCGTGGAATTTTTCCGTCAGCATGCGGACCCGGTCATACTTCAGCGGAGAGAGAACCAGGGAGAAAAACTTTGCAAATTCTGCCAGAATTCCCTCCTTCGCCAGCAGAAAATAGATGGCGAAAATTCCGCCGATGGCCCAGTTTGCCGCAGCAGCACCGATTCCGGTGGTCTTTTCGATAATAGTTCCCGCGTTTTTGGCAATGAACTCACCCAGCCGGGAAATCAGACCTCCGTCCGCCTCGATAAACGCCAGGAAGTTTTCCTTTACGGAAAGACTGACCCAGGGGTCTCCCAGATTTTCTATAAACTCTTCCAGCCGCGCCACGTAGGTGGAATAGTTTGCAGCCAGAGATGCGATATTCTGCACGATCTGCGGAATTAAAAGAACGGACAGCAGCGACAGAAGCAGCACCACGATCAGCACAGCCAGAAGCACCGACAGGGTCCAGCGGAACTTTTCCTTTCCGCTGCCCTTCCACAGTTTTTTGCGGAAGAACATGGCCATGGGATTCATAATGTAGGCAATGACAAAACCCAGAAATACGGGCTTCAGCATGCCAAGGAACTTCCCCACCGCAGACCAGATGCCGCCCAGATTGGTCAGGCATACAAAAAAGAATACGCACACGCAGCCGGCCAGCGCGTATTCCTTCCACTTTTTATCAATATTTTTTAAATTCATTTTCATATTATTCTCTTTAAGATTTTCCTTTTACCCAACCAGATTATACCACAGGATGAAAAAGAATTTTCGAAAGATTTCTTTACAAAACAGCCCGGAATTTATGAAGACTTCTTTAACGAAGCACTTTCTCCTGCATTTTTTTGTACTCCGAAGTTCTTTACAAGCACAGCCTTATCGGCTAAAATAAGAACAAATGTTCTTTTTGACGGGAGAATACATGAAACTGGTTTCCAAACCCATCGATATTGTGGTGGTGTTCTGCAAAAATGAAACGCCCCGGCCCTACAAATTCCTCTACACGGATGAGGACGGCGAGGAGCACGAGGTAAAAATCGACAAGATTCTCGGAGTGACGGAGCACCGCATTCCCGGCGTCAGTACTTTAATGTACGATTGTCAGAGCATCAAAGGCTGCAATGCCTACCGCTACCAGCTGAATTTTGACCCGAAAACCCTGCGCTGGATTCTGTACAAAATCTGATGCTTCGTTTGTCCGTGCCGCCGCTTCGCATGTACTGCCTTGTTCTTACCGGGTAAGGGGGTATGCTGAAAGCAGAAAAAACGTTTTGTCAAAAGAGAGGTATTACAATGGATAACAAGGAAATCAATTACAGTCTGGCAAAGACCAAAGACACCGGATCCGAAAAGCACGTTCCGGTGATCAGCAGCAGCGGACGCGGTATTCTGACCGTGCAGGTGGGCAGTGTGCTGCACCCCATGGAAGAAACGCACTATATTCAGTGGATTGAGGTGCACACCGATCTGGATATCTACCGCGCAGAACTCCTGCCGGGAGACCTGCCCCGGGTGCAGTTCCAGCTGGCGGACGACGAAAACGTAATGGCCGTTTACGAATACTGCAGCGTGCATGGTCTTTGGGGAAAGGAAATGCCCAGAGCCGTACGCGGCAGCAGCTGTGCCGGAGATCCCGTCAGCTGGCCCCATTCGGACAGATAACGCAGAAAAAAGTCTCCGGGCTTGAAATCTTTTCTTTAATATGTTAATTTACTACTGTATGGTTATTTGTAACATATATTTCGTATAACATATTAAAGGAGGCTACTATGCGAGATTTTCTGCTGTCGGCATGTCCGGTTCTGGTTTGGGTATTCTGCGCCTTTCACCTGGTCCTGCTGATTGTCATGTTTAAAAAATACGGCGAGACAAAGAACATTCTGTTCCTTCTGTCCGCATTGGTTACCGCAGGTCTGTTCTACGACGCCCTGATTCTTTCTCTGGGAACCGTTCTGCAGGCCGGTCCGGCTTTAAAGGCCCTCAGCCAGGTCCGTTACATCAGTCACGGCGCACTGATTCCCCTGCTGCTCCCGATTTCCGCCTATGCCATCGGATTTAAAAAGACCGGAAAAACCATCACCTGGATTCTTACCATCGCCCTGATCCTTACCGGAATCGCTTCCGGCATTACCACGGTCACCGTTCCCGAGACCATCGGTCTGGTACGCTACGCCTGCCTGCAGGACGCCACCCCGGCCTGGTCCTACATGGTAAGCACCACGATTCTGGCTTTCGGCATGGTCATTCCGCTGGTAATCGCAGGCATCATCGTCTGGGCAAAGCAGAAGACCCCGCGGCTCTTCCTTTCCGGATTCTTTATGTTTGCATTTTCCGCGCTGGGACCTGCCACCGGCAACTTTGATCTGATTTTCTTCATCAGCATGGCCGGCGAAGTCCTGATGGTACTGTTTTTCTTCTTCTATGCCAAATTCAATCAGAAACAGAAAAAATAGACTTTCACACGACACGAAAAAATCCGCCCTCTTCCGTTTTTCGAAAGAGCGGCGGACTTTTTTTATTCATTGGCCGGCACCAGAAGGCTTCGGATATATTCCATATCGATGCCCTCCGGAACGAAATAGTAGGCGCCGGACAAGCTAAGATCAGACAGCATGACGCATTGCTCCGACAAGGTCACTTCATAAGTTTTTATTCTGCCGTCCGGCTGAGGAACCCGCATCATAAAAGCGATTTCATCTCCTGCGATCGCGTAGCGGCTGCCTTCCAGGCGGCATGTTTCCAGGCCGGAAATATAGTCCTGCAGCGCCTTAATGTCTGTAACGCGATAAGTCGGCGGCAGGCCGGATCGACGGTCTTCCAGAATCATGGCAAACTCGCTGTCCAGGTACTCCGGCCGGAAGTATCCTTCCCGGTCCAGTTCCGCCACACTGCCCCGCCCGACACTGAAGCCCAGACGGTTCATGCCCAGCACCAGAAGCAGGAAACATACAAAAATGACCAGATAGCCCCGGCGCTTTTTTCCGGGGTGCAGAACATTCTGCAGCCGGTATTTTAAGGACTCCGCCTTGGCGGAAAGACAGGTGGTAAAGCCCCGGTCATCCCCCGCTGCCGTCAGAATCAGATCCGCGTACTTGCGGCGTACCGGTTCTTCGCAGTCTTCCAGCACCATTTCATCGCAGCTCAGCTCCAGATCGTCGGCACACTTCCCCATGGACAGCCACAGAAAAGGATTAAACCAGCACAGAGCGGTGCAGAAGGTCATAAACAGCTTGGTCCGGCTGTCCGAATGCAGAATATGAATCAGTTCGTGGCGCAGAATCAGTTCCAGTTCCTCTTCGGAATAGCTGCGGTCCGGCAAAACCACGCGAATGGTCCGCCGCCAGATGCCCACGGACAGAGGTGACGGCAGGCTGGCGGATACCACCAGCTGATACTGTCTGCGCTTCTCTTCCAGGCCAAGATCCTGCTGCACCCGATTCCAGCACTGCTGCAGATGCTCTCCTGCAGGGACCGCATCCCGGAGAATCTGCCGGCGGAAAACAAGATGACGGATCAGCGAGGTGATCATCACCAGCACAAAGCCTGCCAGCCAGATGACCGCAACCCGCGTCAGATTCAGATTTCCCAAAGGAATAATCCATTTTCTCGGCAGCAGGCGGCTGTTGCTTCTGGTAAGCATATTCAAATAGCAGATTTCCGAAGGAATCACCCATAAGCAGGCAATGCCTTCCGCCCGGATAAAGCGGCGCAGCAAAGGAAAAATCAACAGCATCACCGCGTAGTACACCGCCAGCACCACCATGATTTCCAGCCAAAAAACGCCGTTTGCAAAGAAGATGCGGAACCATTCCTTTTCTAAAATTGCCGTCAGTACCGGAACGCCGAACAGAAGCATATCCGGCAGGATCATGGGGTCGAACAGCGCAGAATAGCGCATCTGCGGGCGGTCCGGGTGTTCCCTGGAAAGCAGGATAAAAACCGGGATCAGAGCGTACAGAAACGCAAAAAAGATTTCTACCAGTTCAAAACTGTTCATAGGCTTTCCTCTTTCAGCAGACGACGCAGTTCTTCAATCTCTTCCCGGCTTAAGCCGCTGTCGCAGAGAGCCGAAGCGAAGGCGCTCATGCTGCCGCCGCAGATTTTGTTCACAAAGTTCCGGCTCTGGGCCGCCAGGTAATCGTGGCGGGAAACCAGGGGTGTGTAGCAGCTCTGCCGCCCTGTTTTTTCGATTTTAACAAAGCCCTTCTCTGCCAGACGGGTCAGAAAGGTCAGCAGCGTGGTTACTGCCATATGTTTCTCTGCGGGAATCTGTGCCGCAATATCGCTCCGATAGGCGGGAACCCTGCAGTTCCAAAGGATCTGCATAATCTCCAGCTCGCTGTCCGGAAGTCTTCTTATTTCGTTATCCATCGTTATCTCCGTTTTCTACACTTGTAGTAATTATATTCTATACTTGTAGAACGCATTCGTCAAGCTAAAGTTGACCCCTCTCTTGTTTTGTGCCATAATGCAGAGGAAGAATATTCTCTGCATGAAATATGAAGGAGTATCTATATGAAAAAAATAACAGCAATTTTACTGATTCTGCTCCTGGCCTTCAGTCTCTGCGCCTGCAAAGACGGCGAAGGTTCCGGAAACAATAATCCGCCGGTAAACCCGCCCTCTCCGCCGGGCGGGCAGACCGACCCCGTCAAGCCTTCCGACCCGTCAGATCCGGGGCATAACACAGACCCGGCGGAATTCCATCGGGAAGATGCCATCCAGGTCAGCAAGGAACAAACCCCTCGTTTCCTGAAAGATGAGATGGCCGGCGATGTACTTTTAACCCATATCGACGTCAAATCTTACCCCAACGATGCCCAGACCCTTCTGGACCTGGCCTATCAGGCGCTGGAATCCGTCTACTTTAAGGCAAACGTAAAGGCCATGTACGAGGTACCGCTGGGCCTTGCCGGACAGTTTTCGTCCTTCGACCCCGTACTGATCGAAACGGACAATGCGGCACTGAACGAAGACCCGCTCTACATGGTTCCGCTTCAGAATGAAGACGGTTACAAGCTGATCGGGACCTTCTTCGAAAGCGACGTAAAGGACAACGACCATATTTCCGCCTGCAGCGATGTTTATAACTTCTTTATCAACAGCATTCTCTCCGAAAACGGTCTTCTGCGCAGTGATACCCAAATTATGTTCAACGCGGTAAAGCTGAGCAATCTGAAGCTGAAGCCGGTTTCCGCAGAATTCGCAGACCTTTACCATGCTGCCAACGAAAGAATTCTGGATTTCTTTACCGGAAATGTTATTTCGGATGACGGATGGCAGAACGTGGATGCCGATGGCAGGTGCAAAGTAGACCTGTACGGATTAAAATCCCTGGCTGACGTAAAGAAGTGGCTGGGAGAATACTTCACGGAGGATATTGCCGCCTTCGCCATGGCCAAAACCGATAGCTATATTGAAAAGAACGGCGCCCTGTGGGCCTACCCTGCCGGCATAGGCGACAACATGAGCGTGGAGGATTTCCGGCCGAAATTCATGGCACAGAAAGACGAATCCACCGCAGTTCTCCTGGTGGAGCTGACCCGGATCGAATTCGACAGCAGCTGGGACAACATTACCGGCAGACACTTCGAGGAATACTATTTTGAGCTGACAAAAACGCCCCAGGGATGGAAATTCAGCGACTATACCGACGTTTGCTTCGGTTTTATCTGATGATGCCGGACACTGCCGGAACAAATGCCGGAAAAGCCCTTTTGTTTTGACCAATCAAAGACCGGTCCGCAGCTGCGGGCCGGTCTTTTTTATGTCTTTGACTTTAGTACATTTCTTCCGCTTCCGGATCTTTGGCTACTACGCAGGCCGCAATGGAAATTGCGGTGGAAACACTGGAAACCGCAGTGGTAATAACCGTCTGCGCAACCTTTGCGCAGTCCAGAACGCCGGCTTCGTAAAGGTCTTCCATCATTCCGGAAAGTGCATTGAATCCTTCGTATTTGGATTCGGAGGCAAGCATCTTTTCCGCGATGGATTTTCCGTCGTAACCTGCATTTTCCGCAATCTGGAATCCCGGCTTTGTCAGGGATTCCGCCAGAATCTTCGCACCAGTCTTTTCGTCGCCCTGAAGGGTTTCGGCAAATTCTTCCACGGCTTTTACCGCCAGGATATAGCTCTTGCCGCCGCCGGGCAGATAGCCGGACTTAAGGGCGCCGTAGGCACTGTGCACCGCGTTGTCCACCAGGTACTTGCGTTCGAACATTTCCATTTCCATGACGCCGCCCACCTTGATTTCTGCAGTTTTTCCTGCCAGCGGGGTCAGCATCTGTTCGATTCTGTAAACTTCGTTCTCGTCCTTTACGTTTAAGAGTTCATCCTGCAGTTCTCTTCTTCTCTTTACGATAATGGGATCATCTGCATTGGGAATGCCCTGGAGAACGGTTTCAATCTTATTGATTACGGCTTTGTCTACGTGACCGCAGTCGGCCAGAGACATGCCGCCCTGTACGCTGATGCGCATATCGTCAATGACGTTGGCACCGAACATAATGGAGAAGCAGCGCATATTCAGATCGCGGACTTCGCCGTAACCCGGTGCAATTACGCCCATTACGTCTACACCCGCCTTATCGCGGACATAATGCAGTGCATTGATCACGTCGTCTTTGAACTCTCTGGCAATAATCAGGATGGCTTTTCCCTGGTTTCTTGCTTCCTGCAGTGCCGGTACAAGCACCGAGAAGTCGCTGACAACCTGGTTGACCAGCAGTACGTAGGGGTCTTCCAGAATGATGCTCTGTTCTTCAAAATGACCGGAATAACCCTTATCCCACTTTACGCCGGTAAAATAGGTAATGTGAGTTTCCGCCATCTGGGAATCTTCCACGGTAACGTATCCGTCCGGTCCGATATTGTCATAAACTTCCGCAACGATGTCCGCAATATCTTCCCGGCCGCCGGCTGCACACAGAGCCAGCTTGCGGATGTCCTTATCTTCCTTTACCGAATCTGCCTGCTGCTTCAGCGCTTCCACAGCCACTTCGGAAGCCTTGCGGATTCCGCGCATCAAAGCCATGGAATCTGCGCCGGCAGCACTGATGCGTCTGCCCTCATTCCACATGGCCTGCACCAGAATAGAAGTGGCTACGGCGCCGTCTCCGGCTGTCCAGAAAGCCTTTTCCATTGCCTGCTTGACAACGTCCACACCTACCATGACGGATTTGTCTTCAAAATTCACGTGTTTAACGATTTCTCTGCCGCTGTTGATTACGTACGGCACGTCCATCTTCGGGTCGAATGCAATATTTCTGCCGAGAGGGCCGATTGTCGGCTTTACAGCGTTTACCGCGTAATCGAGACCCGAACCGATTTTATTGTAAACCTGTGGTGAAAGAATAATCATTTTTACCTTCCTCTATCAAAAAAATCAATGAAACAAAACGAATGCAGGACATACTCCTACGTCCGTATATTTTAGCATACTTTTTCTGAAATTGGTACTCTGATTATGGTTTCTCCGCGGAAAAGCTCCGACGTGCCCGGATGCGGCTTTTGCTCCGGCTGTGAATAAAAGATTTGCTTACAAGAGATCCTGCAGGAACAAAAGCGCATGCCGCAGCCACTGTCAGAGAAACAGAAGAGTCGAAAAGGAAGATTGCGGGAACCAGTGCAGAAATCCAGATGCCGGCAAAAAGCATCCATACGCGCCGCTGCCGTATTCTGACACCGTAATGAACATACAGGACCTCCGAATAAGGAACGGGCCGCAGCGTACACTCCGGTGATGCGGAAAAACGATGTTTCAGGGCAGATCTGCGCCCTGCGCGCCGCAAAACATCCCGGTGCAGTTTCAGTGCATTCAGCAGAACCCATCCGTATATTTCGTAAGTAAGAATATAAACCCAATATGTCATTCCCAAGCCCCTTTCTGGTAATATTTTACATCCCTTCGTACAAAATGTCAATATTTACCATTCATAAAAATAAAAAAAAGACCCCTGCATCTGCAGAGGTCTCTGAAAGGACGGTATCTACTACTTTTCTACAATTTCAAGCATATCCATCGGGCAAGCCTTTACGCACTTTCCGCATGCAATGCACTTGGATGCTGCATCAGCTTCCTCATCAAGAACCATCACGCCGAACGGGCAGGCTTCTACGCACTTGCCGCACTTTACGCACTTTTTCTTGTCTACTGTATATACACCGTTCGGGAGCTGCTTAATAGCTTCGTGTTCGCAAGCTTTGAAGCACTTTCCGCACTGAATGCAAGTCATCGGCTTTACTTCGCCGTTCTTCATTACAATCTGGATGCAGGACTTAAACGGATTCTCTTCTTTATAAAAAGTCGCGGAACATGCATTTACGCAAGAGAGACATGCCTGACATTCAATTCCCTTTTTTACTGTTAATTTTTTCATAGCTTCCTCCTAGTGCTCAAATATCACCTCGAATAGTGTACCACACATTATTCTTGTTTTGTAGACAATTTTTCTTTTTCTTTATTGTTATTTTCTCTAAACCTGCTGATTTTTGCCAAATCGCCTAATTTGTTCGTCTTTCCGGCGTGTTTTGCGATAATTTCATCTATTTTTCCTTTCGCCGCAGCAACTTCATGCTCCAGTTCTGCCGCAGACATTCTCCGGGTTCCCTGCCGCAGCGCCGTCAGCTGGATCAATCCGTCGGAAGTTGCCACAACCACACTGTAGCTGTGTCCCAGATCCCTGACGAAATTTTCGATGTAGGCATCCGCGCTCTGACCTTCTTTGGTATACACTACGTTCAGGCCTCCGTAGTCCAGCTTGGTGCCCTCGTTTCCCCGTACTTTATAGCCGTCAAAAACGATGATCATTTCGCATCCCCGGATGCTGCGGAAATTGGAAAGAATATCAATCAGGCTCTCCCGGGCTGCCGCGATCTGCAGATCTGCCAGTTCCTTCAGCTTTTTCCAGGCAAATATCATGTTGTAGCCGTCCACAATCATGTATTCTTTTTTGGAAGAAGTCAGGGTCTGCAGCGGTGCATTTCCCGGCTCGTATACCACCGTGGAATATTTCGGCCGCTTGATGGCGCCGAATTCCCGCTGCATAATCTCATCCAGCTCTTTTTCGTCGAAATCGAAGTTGCCCGGCCGCAGCTTGGGATTGCCTTCGCTGACCGTATTCCCCTCGATTTTCAATCCGCTTTCCATGTGCATAAACTCTTCCACATGGTCCCATTTTACGATGATTCCGGCGCCGTGAGAACAGAACACGCTGCCCGTTGGATTTTCGGTATCCCGGTCCGGATCGTAGCCGGAAGCCTTCACCACCTTCTCGGTATTGTGACAGGGATAATAGCCCGCAAAACGGCAGAACAGACGTCCCCTGCCTTTGGTGTAGGAAAGCAGTTCATTCTGATAGGTCTGCATCTCGGAGACCGGTGCAAGGCCCGTCAGAACCGACATATCCTCCCGGCTCTCCGGCGAATCGAAGCTGCCGCCCATGGCCTTTAAATCGCTGATAGCGCGGCCGATTTGTTCTGCGGGAACTTCTATGGTAAAGCTGTAAAAAGGCTCCAGAAGGACGTTTTCCGCCTTCATCAGGCCCTGCCGCACCGCCCGCAGAGATGCCTGCCGGAAATCTCCGCCCTCGGTGTGCTTCAGGTGCGCTCTGCCGGCAACCAGGGTGATTTTCACGTCGGTAAGGGGTGCGCCCGTCAGCACGCCCGCATGCCGGTATTCCGCCAGATTGTACAG
>JAZUDB010000070.1:0-5627 GCA_045639385.1 Anaerovoracaceae bacterium
CCCGGATTTTACAATCGCGAATGCTTTCACCGGAGAAAAGATTTATCTGGAATATTTCGGGCTAATGGATTCCCCGGAATATATGTCAAAGAATCTGAAAAGAATTAACGATCTCGCAGAAAACGGCGTCCTTCTGGGAAAGAATCTGCTTGCGGCTTTTGAAAGCCGGGACGTACCGTTTCATCCTGCGGCCGTAAAACGAATGCTGACGGCTGTTTTGCAGCAGGAATGCGAACGCTGACGGCCACCTTGCAGCATGAATGCGAACGCTGACGGTCACCTTGCAGCAGGAATGCGAACGCTGACAGCTGTTTTGCAGCAGAAATGCTCATAAGTATTCCGTAAGTAGGAATTTATGATATTCCGGTTTTTTGAAAATGCTCATATAAAACAGAAAAAAGGGAATATATGAGCGTTTTGCAAGCGCTTTCGTGCTCATATATTTCAATTCTGATTAGATATATGAGCAGCATGACCTCAAAAAACCAAGATATTTATGAAAAAAGCGCTCATAAATTCTCGAAATCAAAAGATTTATGAGCACTTTTCATAATTTGCGTTTTCTAAGCTGCTCATAAACAGCGGGTTTTGCAGCGAATATGAGCATTTCTGCCACGCGAAGCGTGCAGATTCCGGTCGTATGCGCGGCGTATTGATTTCCGGCCGCGCGCAGCACACAGATTCAGGCCGCGCGCCGCGTGCAAATTCCGGCCGCGCGCAGCAGCGGGACCTCAGGTCTACAGCCACTCGGCCTCGAATAATTCATCATCCGGACGCATTTGATAATAAACCTGGCTTTCTTCTTTGGAAAGCTTCCGGTCCGGAGTTTTCAGCGTCAGTTTTAAGGTCTGCCCTTCCGCATGATCTTTAAAAACGAATATCATTTTCCCGTAGGGAAGAACGGTCAGCTTGCCGTTCTCCTCAGTGCAGTCCAGCAGCGCACGGATGGCGTCCGCCGGGCAGGTATTGCATTCCGAGATGCAGCGCAGGTCATCCGATCCGTCCAGGTACAGATCCAAAAGGTCTGCGGCATAAAGCACCGCCCGGAAACCGATGGTAATTCCGCCGCACACGTGTCCGTGATAGGCAATTGCTTTGTTCCAAAGTTCGTTTCTTGTCATTTCGAGAATCCTTTCCGGCCGCAGAACGCAAATACCCGCGGCAAATCTTACCGACCGCAACTCCGGCCGTATTTTAATTCTATTGGCCGCAGCTCCGGCCGTTTTTTAACGCAATACTAAAGGAGTGCCAGTTCCAGCACCAGCACGATGGCGCAGCAGATCACCGCCACGGTAAACATGCTCACCTTTTTCCAGGCCGCAAAGATTCCGCCCACCAAAGCTGCCGCACCGGCGGCGGGAACCTGGGTCGCCTGAATAATAGCCGGGAAGGTCATTACCGACAGGGTCACGTAGGGTACGTAGAACAGGAAGGAGCGGATAAATCTGCTTTGAATCTGCCTGCGGATGAGGGTCAGGGGCAGCACGCGGATCAGGAACGTGGTGCCGGCCATAATGAAAATGTAAATCCAGTTATTGTTCATCTGCAGCCTCCTCCACCGGGAAAATCGCTGCCGCAGCAGCGGAAATCAGCACGGTCAGGAGAATAATCCTCGACCCTGCGGAAAGCGCCGAAACGCCCGGAATTACGCCGAAAAGCCAGCTTGCCGCAAAGCTGACGGCCACCACGCCCAGCACCGTTTTGTCTTCCCGGGCCGGGGGAATTACGATGGCAAGGAACATGCCGTAGAGGGCCACGCTTAACGCGCTGACCAGCCGCAGAGGCAGCACGTTTCCCAGGACAATGCCCAGGGCAGTACCCGCCGCCCACAAAGGAGCTGCCACCAGGTCCGCACCGTAGGTATAAACCGGATTCACCATGCCGGGCCGGGCAATGGTAATACCGAAGATTTCATCGGTCAGATAAAAGGCCAGGCCCACCCGGTGACCCAGAGGAAGGTCCTCGGAAAGCCGCTGGCTTAACGCACAGGACATGAGCAGATACCGGGCAGAAGCCACCACCGTCATGAGCACCATTTCGATGTAAGGGCCGTGCTCCGCGATGACCGCAAAGCCGGCGTACTGTCCGGCAGAAGCCGCGGTCAGAAGGCTGGCCATAAAGCCCTGGAAAGCGGTAAGGCCTGCACTGCTGGCGGAAATGCCCAGCGAAAAAGCCACCGCAAAATAGGCGGTGCCGATGGGCAATCCGTCTTTCATTCCGTGCAGGAAAAGTTTTTTGTTTTCAGACGGATTGGAATTCATATCGTTTATTATAATACAAAAGGGAGCCCTTTGTACTTTGCAAATTCCGCAAATTCAAAGGCTCCCCTGTTTTATTCGGTTAATATTACTCTGCAAAAATCGTTTCTCCGCAGAAAGTAAGCTTTGCAATACTTTCCGGGTCGATGGGTTCATCGAAAACGGTCCAGATCATGGAGCTGTCATCGTTTTGATCGGCCAGAAAGCCCCAATTGCACGGCAGCGGGTTTCCGTCCCCATCGAATGCCTTGAACTCGCCCAGAATTCCGGTGGTGGAATCCACGTAGTCCGGGAAATACACTGCCATGGAAAGCTTGGAGCATTCGATTCTGCTTACCGCCAGATCCTTGCCGCCATAGTGCAGGGTCAGATTTTCCGCCAGGCGCCGGCTCTGCATGGTCTGCGGAATATCGGTGATCTGCGCCTTCCAGGTTCCGGAAAGCGCCGTGGTATAGCGGGACGCGCTGCCCCAGTGCATCTCCAGATAAGGAATCGCCTCTTTTTCCACCGGCACGAATCCCCAGTGGTAAGAATAACCGCAGTCCTCCGGACCGATTTCGGAGTTCAGCTCCAGCGGAGACCGCAGGGTGTCGCCCCACTCCGGCTCCAGGATTTTCCCGGTCCGGCTGTCCGTCAGATACCAGTTATCGTTGCAGGACAAGGCAAGGCCTTCCCCCGTATCGGGCACCTTCGTGACAATCTGCAGAATACCATTTTCCCAGCCCGCATTGCAGACCGAAATGCCGCCGTACGGCAGGGGCACGTCCCATTGACCCGGTTCCCACAGGTACGGATGTTTTGCGCCGGGCTCGTTGGGGATTGCGGCATGGTCTCCGGCGGCTGCCACCATCGCCTCCAGGTCAAGCGCTGCTTTGGGTACGCTTAAGGGCCCCATTTCCTGCCAGTCCGTAAAAGAGATCGTTACCGTTTCTTTTTTGCCGGTGGGCTGCCAGGGCGCATAAGACACCACGGCCCCTTCCAGCTCGTTGGCCGGCACCCCTTCTCTTCGCGGGAAGAAATACTGCACATAGACCCCGGACATCAGTCTGCCCGCGGAATCCTTCCGGAATTCCGCAAAACGCCCCGCCGGGCCGAGAATTACCCCCTCGTTGGCCTTTACGGTATAAAGCAGGTACATGATTCTTTCGTCGCCCAGCACCTTTTCGATGCGAACCGTAAAATCCGTCAGCGGCGCACCGACCGCGGGGTCTTCCGGCGTCTGCGCAGAACCCGGCTCCGAAATGGGTTCGGAAACTACGGAAGCTTCGTCTTGGTCCCCAATCACCGTCTGGTCTTTGCGGAAAATGTCCCGCCAGGACAAAGGCAGTCTGCCCGCTCCATAAACCGCTGCACCCACGCCCAGAATCACCAGCAGCGCCACGCAGGCGGCAGACAGTCCGGACCGGCGAAGACCGCGCTTCCGGCGCACCGCCCTTTGCTGCGGCACGTAATCCAGAACTTCTTCCAAATATTTTGCATCCACCTCTTCGATGGCCGAAGAAAGCTTCTCTATTTCAGAATTCATCATTCCATCTCCTCCTTTTCCTCCAGGAATCTGCGCAGCTTTTTGCGAATTCGGGCCAGCCGCACCGCCGCGTTGTGTTCCGTAATCCCGAAAACCTGTGCAATCTCCGCCAGCGGCTCCGCAAACCAGTAGCGTTTCAGAAACATGGTCCGGTCCTCCGGGGAAAGCTGCGAAACGAATTCGTTGATCTGCAGCTGCAGCTCCCGGGCGGAAAGCTGCTCGTAAAACCCCTTGTCCGGAATGCAGTCACCCAGCTCGGTCAGCGAAATCTCACAGCCGGCACCCCGCTTCTGTGCGTTCTCCGCCCGGTACTTTTTCAGCGAAAGGTTCCGCACGATGCGGCAGATGTAGGGGCGCAGCGGGTCCGGATTCTGGGGCGGAATACTGTTCCACGCGCCCAGCCAGGTGTCGTTGACGCATTCCTCCGCATCCCGGGGATTGCCCAGTATGTTGTTTGCGATTTTGAGGCATAGTTTCCCGTATTTCTTCGACAATTCCGGAATTGCCTGATCTGAGCGCTCGAAAAACAAGCTTACGATTTGTCTGTCATCCATAGGGTCTTCTGTCCTCCTTACCTATTACCTACCTTTTCGGAGGAGAATATCACACGTATTATACCAAATAAAAAACCGCAGGCCGAAGCTTGCGGGTTGTGTGAGGAAATGCCAACTTTAAAAATGCTCATAAATCTTTTGATTTTTAGGATTTATGAGCGCTTTTTTATAAAATATTTTGGTTTTTCGACGTCGCGCTGCTCATATTTTCAATCAAAACCGCAATATATGAGCACCAAAGCTCGTGCAAAACGCTCATATATTCCCTTTTTCCTGCTTTTTATGAGCATTTTGAATAAACCGGAATATCCTAAATTTTGACTTACGGGTTAAATATGAGCATTTCGGCCGGAACGCAGTCCCTCTGCAGTCGCCTTCAGCACAGGATCTTCCGCAGGCCGAAGCTTGCGGGTTGTAATCGCTCCCCAGCCGCTATTTCAGCAGCAGTCTTGCGATGAAAGATCTCTTTACCTTCATGGCGCCCACGGGGCAGAACTCCTGGCAGCAGAAGCAGCGCACACAGAGGCTGCGGTCGATGGAGGCCTTGCCGTTTTTGATTTCGATGGCCTTGGCGGGGCAGTTCTCCGCGCATTTGCCGCAGGCGATGCAGCTGTCCTCCGGTACCGGTTTGGAGCGGAACAGCACGTAAAGGCACTGCTTGACGATTTTGCGCAGGCCTTTGTCCTCCGGGCTGCGGATGAACCAGCAGGCGGTGGCGCCGGAGCGCACAAAGTCCCGGATTTGATAGCTTTCCGGGAAGTCCGGGGCCAGGGCGGTCGTTTCGCTTAAAAGTCCCCGCTGCTTGGCCGCCGTCAGGAAGGGAATCTCCTTTTCGTCCACAGACAGCAGCGCCGCACCCACCCGGTCCAGCTCGTAGGGGCTGGTACTGGCCAGAATCAGTCCCAGATGACGGGGTGTGCCCATGGTGGGACCATTGCCCTCCATAATCTCCACCGCGTCGCAAAGGCAGAGCCGGGCCTTGGTATATTCGTTCAGATCCACCAGCATGTTGGCAAAATCCAGCGGATCGGTGTGAAGGTAATGATATTCGCTTTTAACGGTGCCGGGAACCGTGCCGTAAAGGTTCTTTACCGCGGCGGTAATGCCCATGAGCCCATGGGATTTCAGCTTGCAGAAGTTGATCACCGCGTCGCATTTGTCCAGCCAGCTCACGTATTTGAACTCCCGGATGCTGACCCCTTCCGGGAACACCGCGTCGATGGCACCGTAGTCTTCGTTCAGCTCGCCGCCGGCCTCTTTGCAGAGTTTAACCCCGGTGGCTTCGTAGAG
>JAZUDB010000071.1:0-3295 GCA_045639385.1 Anaerovoracaceae bacterium
CATTCTTGCTCCCAAGGGCGCCAAGGTTCAGATGTTCAACCAGATCAAGAACTTCAACGTGGAAGAAATTCCGCAGAGTTCCAAGGAAGCTGCAGAAGACGGCATGGTAAACCATGTATTCCGCGTGGCGGAAAGCAATAACCTTTCCTACCGTGTCAGCATGGAAGGCAAAGTAACCCGCGCAGGATATATGGGTACCACCGAAAAGACTTCCCCGGTAGTTGTTACATTTGAAGAAAACGAAAACCCGAAGAACACACAGAATGTCCTTAACGGTGCAGTGCAGAACTATGCGGAAAGCAGCACGCTGCTCAACATCAACGGACAGAATCACTTAAAGCTTGCGAAGGGCGACAGCTACCGCATCCGCGCTTACAGAGCCGCATGGCAGATTGTCAACTCCGTAACCGCAAATATCATGATTGAACCGGACTTCCACTACAGCGTGGTATCCGGTGCAGAACACATTCAGCTGATTCCTGCAGCAAACCGCTGCACAGGCAACGCCAAGGACAACTGGATGGACGTTAAGGGTGTATCTGAAGGTCTGGCAGTAGTAGAAGTAAGTTATGACGCACTGCAGATCGGCGGATCCGGCACAACTTTCGGCGGCCTTTACGGCGCAACCGATCCCAACAGAACCAGCCTTGTGGTCATCAGTGTGGGCGGAAATTCCGGCGCACTGGAAATGAAGGCTGTGGGCAGCGACAATCTCTGGGATACCGAATATGACACGGTATATACCCTGGATGATACCGCAAAGCTTTCCTTTACCGCCGCTCTGGACGGAAAGGCTCCGACCGTGGAACTTTCCACTGATAAGGGTGCAAGCTGGACAAACCTTTCTGCAAAAGACGGCGTCTTTACTGCAGACAAGCTTGTTTCCGGAAACAATATCCTGAAATTTACTGCCGGCGGCAAAACAGCCTATCAGGTAGTACGTGCAGCAAAAATTAACTATACCTTAACAAACAACAGCAGAGAAGGCGCAGAAATCAAGGCCGGCGATCAGATTTCTCTGGTATTCAACGGAATCTACCAGCCTGCAGCCAAGTTCTCCGGAATCTATAACCCGGGCTTCGGAGGAAAACCGCCTCATGCAATTACTTACAACGTACCGGAAGGTGTTACCGTAACCGCAGAAGGCGGACAGTACGATTTCCGCAGCAGCAACAAATACACCATTACTTTCGGTGATGCAGGTACCTACAGCTTTACCGGCGGAAACGTTCATTTCAATATCATGGGCGTAGATGATCCGCTGGGCGGACACAGAGTACTGACCGACGCAGGTGTTGGCGCGAACTTCAGCGCGGTATCCACCAGTCACGTCAGAGATGTATTCCCGGATCTGGAGTTCACCGTAACGGAAAAGACCGAATGCGAACATGTCTGGGGCGACTGCATCGTAACCAAGGCACATACCGCAGCCAAGGCAGGCGAAAAGAGATATACCTGCCAGCTTTGCGGAGAATACAAGTACGAAGCCACACAAAAGGGTGCCTGTGCAAAGTTTGAAGAGGCTGCAGAAGCGCTGGCCCCGACCTGCACAGAAGCGGGTCACACCGCAGGAACCAGATGTTCCGAATGCTTCAAGGTTCTCTCCGGAATGGAAGAAATTCCGGCCACAGGACACAGCTTCTCCGAAGAATGGTCTAAGGACGAAAACTATCACTGGCATGCGGCAACCTGCGGACACGACGAAGAAGTGGACGCAAAGGAAGCACATACCTGGGATGAAGGAAAGACAGACGGTATCTGCAAGGTATATACCTGCATCGTATGCGAACAGACAAAATCCGAAAGACTTTACAAGCCGATTCTGGAAGCAACTCTGGATCAGCTTGCCAAGACCGTAACCGAACCGGCCTTCGGAACCGGTGCCGGTGAATGGTCCGTCCTGGCACTTGCCAGAGGCGAATATTACAAGACGGACGACCCCTATTTCGCAGGATACTACGAAAGAGTGGCCAAGACCGTAAAGGAAACTGCGGACAGTGTAAATCTTTCCGGTGCTCTCCACAAGAACAAGTCCACCGAAAACTCCAGAGTCATCATTGCGCTCTCTGCCATCGGTAAGGATGCCACCGACGTGAACGGAATCGACCTGGTGGAAGCATACAGCAAGAACGGCTTCAACTGGATTAAGAAACAGGGAATCAACGGACCGATTTTTGCACTCATTGCATGGGATACTGTCGGATACGAACCCAGTGATGATACGCTCCGCAAGCAGTGTGTAGACTTTATCTTAAGCAAGGAACTGGCAGAAGGCGGCTGGGCACTGTCCGGCACTGCAGCCGATCCGGATATTACTTCCATGGCTCTGCAGGCACTGGTTGCTTACAAAGATGACGAAGCGGTTGCAGCCGCAGCAGAACGTGCCATTGCAAGACTTTCCGCGATGCAGAAGGAAGACGGAAGCTTCTCTTCCTGGGGCAGCGCAAACTCCGAAAGCATTGCACAGGTCGTAACAGCACTTTCCGCCTGGGGTATCGATGCAGATACAGATGAACGATTTGTCAAGAACGGCAGATCTGCCATCGACGGACTTCTGGATTACTACATCGAAGAAGGCAGAGGATTTGCCCATGTACTTACCAGCGGCGGCGGATATGTAGGCGGAGAAGTCAACGGAATGGCAACGGACCAGGCTGCCTATGCACTGGTTGCCTACGACAGATTCCTTTCTTCCAAGACCAGACTGTACGACATGACCGATATAATCACCTGGGAACAGATCAAGGACGATAAGGATAAGAAAGCTGCAGAAGCAGTAGACGAACTGATCGACGCTATCGGCGATGTAACTCTGGACAGCAAGGACGCCATCGACAAGGCACTGGAAGCATACGAGGCACTGACTCCGGAACAGAAAGAACTTGTTACCAAGAAGCCGGAACTGGATGCAGCGATCGCAGAATACGAAAGACTGCTGAAAGAAGCGGAAGAAAAGGATAAGCCCATCGTTTCTCCGGAAACCGGATTCTCCGATGCATGGAGAAATACTATTCTGATCTTCTGCGCAGCATTGGTACTTACGGCAGTAATAACTATAAGAAATAGAAGAAGAGAATAGTTTTACCTCCAACACAATTAAATTTTACCCAAGGCCCCTGCACACTTCGGTGTGGCGGGGCTTTTGGGCCGAAAAAAGGAAGGAAGAAAAATGAACTGGTTTCAAAAGAACAAAAAGAAGCTGATTGCCGGCGCGGCCGTTGCGGCAGTGCTTGCGTTTGCTTTCTGGTACGGCGGTGACGCCCCCGGCCTGAAGGGCTGGAAGGTGGACAAAGAC
>JAZUDB010000072.1:0-1757 GCA_045639385.1 Anaerovoracaceae bacterium
CCCAACGGAAAGATCAGAGAATATATCATGAACCAGGAACGTTACAACTCCCTGTTCAAGGAATACCCGGATACCGCGGGAGAACTCCTCAGCCTCTGCGAAGAAGACGCCGAAAAGCGATACGAAGGCTATAAGAAGAAAGCCGAAGAAAAGTAGTATAAAAGGCAAAGAAAAGCCCCGTTTCTCGCGAAGAGAGACGGGGTATTTTTGTGCTTGCGAAATGATTTTCTGCAGGGAATGCAGAAATTTAACTGCGGCGTCCTGTGCTGAGGGCAGAAAGGATAATCTTCCACTGATCTTTCAGCTGCTTTCGTTTTTCTTTCCGGCTCATTTCCGGCAGCGGCCAGGGAAGAAAATCTTTTGCCGCATCCTCCGGACTCAGTTTGGGAATAGGGAAGATCCGGTCTTCCTGGGCGTGGGGACAGTCCACATAGCGGCCGTTTCGGATGTGTTTTCTCCGGGCCAGCACCGTACCCGTCATGCCGAATACCGTGGCAAAAAGTGCTTTGTTCCGCAGGCTCATGATGGGCATGGTGACGCCCGCCGCATGGCAGGCCGCGGACATGCATTTGGCCGGGTCGCAGCAGCCCTCCGCGTGATATTCGCAGATGCTCCAGGCTGTTTGGGTGCAGTTCCCCAGGGCCAGCTTTTTCATGGGCAGAGCTGAGATATCCTGCAGACTGTAAGCCTTTCCGTGCTTGTCGAACCACCAGCGGGTGCCTTCCGCTTCCACGCCTTCGCCTTCCACGATGCAGAGCCGGAAGTCTTTCTTTGCACTCTTCTTGAAATTATAGTAATCCAGGCCGGTCTTGGCCGCCGCAAGGCAGCCGCCGCTGCAGGCCTGTTCCAGAGCCAGTGCGGTTTCCGGGTCTACCCGGTGTACGTCCTCTACGGCAGGGGCACCGTTTTTGGTGTGACCCGCCAGGGCCAGCAGATTGGGGAAGTCTTTGGCGGTTTTTTCGTCCATAAAGGAGGCGATGGCAGGGCGGAAAGGAATGATTTCCGGGTCGCCCAGAATCTGTACGTCCGGACTTCCGAAACCTCTGCGCTTTGCTTCGATCATCAGCTGATTTTTGTCCGGGTCAAAGCCCATCATGCGGGTGCAGATTCGGTCTGCTTCCACGCTGTCGTTGCTGACGATAATTTTTCCCACCCGCACCGGGTCCACGGGAGCAGGGGTATTTCCCTCGCCGCCGATAATGCCGTCGATGACCGTCAGGTCCGGCTTGAACAGGTACAGCAGGTCCGCCAGTTTTTTGTTGATCAAGTAGCTGTGATTGCGCTCCCGCAGAAAGTAGGGGATGGTGCCCATGGCATTTTTAAAGCCCAGGGTGACCCCTGTGTACAGATTGGTTTTCATCTTCGGTACGGAGATGTAGAAAGCTTCGCCTTTTACCGCCGCATCCAGGGTGTCCGGCAGATAAACTTCCTTCATGACTTCCGCCTTGGGCAGCATGTAGCGCACCACCGGCCGGCGCTCCAGGGCAACCAGTCCTGTATGGTAATATGCGGCAATCCGGTCGTAGCCTGCCGTCCGGAAGCTGGCCGGGGTGGGCATGGGCTTGCCGGAGGATTCCGCGATGGTAATGTCTTTTGTATAGCGGTGCACGTAGCGGACCACCGCTTCAAATACCCGGGGGTCCGTGGTCTCCGGATAGTCTCTTTCGTCAAAACCGCTGTCATGATAGACCGAAACCAGATTGGGTTTGATGATTGCGGGCCTGTTCCGCAGCTTCTCCGTAAAGTGAACGTTTTCA
>JAZUDB010000073.1:0-16759 GCA_045639385.1 Anaerovoracaceae bacterium
AGTGCAGATCCCGGACCTGAAAGAAGAAATGAAAAAGAACGGGATTCCCGTAAGAATATGAGGTGAAAAAATGGTAAATCCGGACGAATTGAAATTTGACGAAAAGGGGCTGATTCCCGCCATCGTGGTGGATTCTTCCTCTAAAAAGGTGCTGACCCTGGCTTATATGAACCGGGAAAGCCTGAAAACGTCCATGGAAAAGGAGCTGACCTGCTTCTGGAGCCGGTCCCGGCAGGAATACTGGCTGAAGGGCGCAACCAGCGGCAATTACCAGCACATCGTGTCCATTACCGCGGACTGCGATCGGGACGCTCTGGTGGTGGAGGTGGAGCCCGACGGACCCGCCTGTCACATGGGTACCTTCTCCTGTTTTGCCTACCCGGTATTCGAAAGCGAAAACCGCAGCGGTTTTTCGGTGGACGGGCTCTACGAACTGCTGGAAGAACGGAAGGCGTCGCCCAAAGAAGGGTCCTACACCAGCTATCTCTTTGACAAGGGGCTGGATAAAATTCTGAAAAAAGTGGGAGAGGAGAGCACCGAGGTCATTATTGCCGGCAAGGCCCAGGACAAGGCGGAAACCGTCTACGAAATCGCGGACCTGGCCTACCACGTGCTGGTGCTCATGGCGGAAGCGGGCATTTCTCCGGAGGAAATCCGCAAAGAACTGGCCTCCCGCCACGTCATCGATAAAAAAGTAAAACAGGAGAAAATGGTCTGATGCAGCTTTGGGATTTACACACACATACCACCTGGAGCGACGGGCAGAATACCCCGGAGGAGATGATTCTGGCAGCCATCGGTCTGGGGCTGGAGAAAATCGGTATTTCGGACCATTCCTACACCTCCTTTGACGAAAGCTACTGCATTCCCAGGGGCAAAACTGCCGCGTACAAAACCGAAATCCGGGTGCTGCAGGAAAAGTACAAAGACCGGATTACGGTGCTCTGCGGCATCGAACAGGACTACTACGCGGACGATGTGCCGGAGGGTTTCGACTACGTTATCGGCTCCGTGCATTACGTAAAGTGCGGAACGGAATATTTCCCCGTGGACGAAGATCCGCAGATCCTGCTGGACTGCGCGGAGAAATATTTCGGCGGCGATATGCTGGCCCTGGCGGAAGAATACTACCGGACGGTGGGGGACGTGGTGCGGAAAACCGGTGCGGATATTATCGGACACTTCGATCTGATCACCAAGTTCTGCGAAAAAGTACCCCTGCTGGACACCGGAGACCCCCGGTATACAGCGGCCTGGAAAGCTGCGGCGGATCGGCTGGCGGGCAGCGGGGCGGTGTTCGAAATCAATACCGGCGCCATTTCCCGGGGCTGGCGAACCACGCCATATCCGGAAAAATTAGCGGAAAACTACTTAAATTCCGCAAATTGCGGACATATTTTTTCCAGTGACGCGCACCGGCGGGAAAATTTGTGTTATAATTTTACCAACTTATAGTCCAATCAACATAAGGAACCTGATATTTATGGATACCAAGAAAGAACTGCTGGAAAGTGCAATCCGTCTGGTTGCAAAAAACGGCATGGAGAATCTTAGGACCAAAGACATTGCCGAGGATGTTGGAATCTCCGAAGGCACAATGTACAAACATTTCCAAAGCAAAGACGAAATCCTCATGGATGCCTTTTTCGTGGTGGATACCAGAGTATCGTCCATCATGACCCAGAGCAGCTTCTCCAAAGTTATCAACAAGGATAATTTCTGGGACGTTCTGCACGTCATGTGGAAAAGAATTTACGACTATCTGCTGTCTCACGAAGAAGAAACCCTGTTCCTGATCCGCTTCCGCTACTCTGCGCTTTATACCAGTGAACTCAGAAGAAAAAGACAGGCTTACAACGGCATGTTCGAAGAAATCTATACTTCCCTGGAAAATGTCAGCGGACTGCCCACCGATATGTACCGGGGCTTCTTAACGAGCTACATTTTCGAGATTACCCTTTGCTTTGCGGAAAAGTATGTTACCGGCCGTATCCCCAAGGATGACTCGCTGGAGAACAATCTCTGGCTGGCCGTTAAGGGCGCGGTGATCGGTATGTTAGGAATCAGCGAGTTATAATAGGCGGTGAAAAATGTTTGATTTTGAACAGATGCAGGAAAAAGCTTATGCCTGCGGATTTAGTCATGTCGGAAAACTGGATGTAGACACCATCGAACTGAGAAAAGAAGCCAGGGATGCCTGTGCGGAAAACAAGTGCCATAATTACGGAAAGAACTGGTCCTGTCCTCCGGGATGCGGAACCCTGGAAGAATGCGGAGAAATGATCCATAAGTTTAAGACGGGTATTCTGGTACAGACCACCGGCGAAATCGATCCGCTGGACTACGATACCTTTATGGATCTGGCAAAGGTTCACAAGGAACACTTTGATGAATTTGCGGAATACGTTCGGAAAGAGTATCCCAATGCCATGATTATCGGTGCATCCGCCTGCCGCGGCTGCAAGACCTGCACCTATCCGGATGAACCCTGCCGCTTCCCCGAGAAGTTGTCCCATCCCATGGAAGGTCTGGGCATGATTGTCAGCGACGTCTGTGCAGCCAACGACCTGAAATATTACTACGGTGCGGGAACGCTGACCTATACAGGCTGCGTTCTGGTAGAGTAGAGAAATCCATTTGAAACAATAAAAAAATCCGGCTTTCGGGCCGGATTTTTTGTGTCTTTATTTTCCCAGATAGGCTTTCCGGATTTCGTCGGAGGCTTTCAGCACGGAGGCCTTTCCTTCCGTAACGATTTTTCCGGTCTCCAGAACGTAGGCTCTGTCCGCCACGTCCAGGGCTGCCGCGGCGTTCTGCTCTACCAGCAGAATGGTGGTGCCGCTTTTATGCAGGTTCTTAATGATTTCAAAGATGTGTTCTACCAGAATGGGTGCCAGACCCATGGAGGGTTCGTCCAGCATCATCAGCTTGGGGCGGCACATCAGGGCTCTTCCCATGGCCAGCATCTGCTGCTCGCCGCCGGAAAGGGTTCCGCCGATCTGATTCCGGCGTTCCTTTAAACGGGGGAAAAGTTCATATACTTCTTCCAGACCCAGCGGAATAAGGGAGGGGTCGGAATAGGCGCCCATTTCCAGGTTTTCTTCCACGGTCATCTGCAGGAAGATACGTCTTCCTTCCGGTACCAGGGACAGGCCTTTTTCCACCACTTTGTAAGCCGGAAGCTTGCTGATGGACTGTCCGTCGAAGGTGATATTGCCGGTGGAGGACTTTAAAAGTCCTGCAATGCAGTTGAGCGTGGAGGACTTTCCGGCACCGTTGGCTCCGATCAGGGTAACCACTTCGCCTTCGTCCACGTGGAAGGAAATGTCTTTGATGGCATGGATGCTTCCATAATACACATTGATGTTATCTACTGTCAGTAATGCGCTCATGTCAGTCCTCCTTGCTCTTTCCCAGATAGGCTTCGATGACCTGGGGGTTGTTCTGGATTTCTTCCGGGGTACCCTTGGCAATGATCTTTCCGAAGTTGAGAACGCAGATACCTTCGCAGACGTTCATGACCAGGTTCATGTCGTGTTCGATGAGGAAGATGGCGATTTGGAAGGTGTCCCGGATTTTCCGGATGTTTTCCATCAGTTCCGCGGTTTCCGCCGGGTTCATGCCTGCCGCCGGTTCATCCAGAAGAAGAATCTTCGGGTTGGTTGCCAGGGCGCGGACGATTTCCAGACGCCGCTGTTCGCCGTAGGGGAGAGATCCTGCCGGTACGTTGGCTTCATCCTGCATGTCGAAGATGGAGAGCAGCTCCATGGCCTTTTCGTTGCCCGCTTTTTCCTGGCGGAAGTACTTGGGCAGACGCAGGATGCCGGGGGCGAATCCGTAGTCGATGGTGTCCCACATGGCGGCTTTTACGTTTTCCAGTACCGTCATATTGTTGAACAGACGGATGTTCTGGAAAGTACGGGCGATGCCCAGCTTGCAGAGCTGGGGCGTGGTCATGCCCTTGGTGTCGATGCCATTGAGCAGGATGCCGCCTGCAGTGGGTTCGTAAACCTTGGTCAGAAGGTTGAAAATGGTGGTTTTTCCGGCACCGTTGGGGCCGATGAGGCCGGCAATTTCTGTGGGACCAATGGCGATGTTGAAGTCCTGCACCGCGTGAAGTCCGCCGAAATCAATGCCCAGATGGATGCATTCCAGGGCGGGCACCTTGCCGATGTCTCTTTCCAGCATATAGTTGGGGGAAGGGGTTTGTATCAGTTTTTCCGACATTTACTTTCCCTCCTTTCCCGGTTTTGTTTTCTTTGTGTTGAGTTTGTTCAGCAGCCGGTATTTGAAGCTCTGAACCTTGGCGTTGTTGGAAATGACCATTACCAGAATCAATACCATGGCGTAGATGAGCATGCGGTAATTTTCAAAGCCGCGGAGCAGCTCCGGAAGGGCACGCAGCAGCACTGCCGCCGTAACGGAACCGAAAATATTGCCCATGCCGCCCAGAACTACGATAACCAGAATTTCGATGGAAACGTTGTAGTCGAAGCTGGCAGCTTTTACGTTGGCAAAGCAGTGTCCGTAGAGAACGCCGGCCGCGCCTGCAAAGAACGCCGCGATTACAAATACGGAGAGCTTGAACTTGGTAATGTTGATGCCGATGGATTCCGCTGCGATGCGGTTGTCCCGGATGGCCATGATGGCTCTGCCCTGGGCGGAATTCTTAATGTTCATCATGACGATTACCGTCAGGAAGACCAGAACCACGGCATAGGGGAAGAGCTTCTTGGCGCTGGAGTAAATGGGACCCGTGTCCAGACCTCTGGCGCCGCCGGTAATCTGCAGATTCGTAATGATGGTCTTGATGATCTCGCAGCAGGCCAGGGTGGTAATTGCCAGATAGTCGCCTCTAAGACGCATGGTGGGAAGGCCTACGATCAGGCCGAAAACCGCCGCAATCAGGCCGCCTGCCAGCATGGACAGGATAATCCGCAGTGCGTCCGGAACCGCGCCGTAGAGGGCAATGGAGACCAGACAGCCGGAAAACAGTCCGGCAGACATAAAGCCCGCATGACCCAGCGAAAGTTCGCCCAGAAGACCTACGACCAGGTTCAGGGAAACTGCCAGGACGATGTACATGGAAATCGGAATGAGCATGTTGGTAAACTGCCGGGAAAGGCTGCCGGAATAAAGCATGAATCCGGTAATTCCGAAGAATACCGCAATGGCCAGCAGGGTAAGCAGATTTGTTCCTAATTTTTTCTTCATAGCTTACACCTTCTCCGTAATTTTCTTTCCCAGAAGTCCGGTGGGCTTTACCAGGAGTACCAGAATCAACACGCCGAAAACGATGGCGTTGGACCACAGGGTGGAAATGTACTGCTTGGAGAACTGTTCGATCAGTCCCAGCATAATGCCGCCCAGCATGGCCCCCGGAATGGATCCGATACCGCCCAGAACCGCTGCCGTAAAAGCCTTGATGCCCGGCATGGAACCGGTGGTGGGCAGAATGTAGACGTAGGTCATTCCATAGAATGCGCTGGCAACCGCCGCCAGAGCGGAACCGATGGCAAAGGTAATGGTAATGGTTCTGTCTGCGGAGATGCCCATGAGTTCTGCGGCGCCTTTATCTTCGGAAACCGCCCGCATGGCCTTGCCGATTTTGGTCTTGTTGATAAACATATTCAGACCGATCATAATCACTGCGGAAACCAGAAGGGTCAGCAGGGTGATGCTGTCGATCTTTACGCCGCCGATGTCGTAGGTTTTGGAGGAGAATCCCGGATAGGCCTTCTGCTCGGAACCGAAGAACATCAGCGCCAGGTTCTGCAGCAGGTAGCTGACACCGATGGCGGTAATCAGTACCGAAAGAGACGGAGCCTGCCGCAGAGGCTTATAGGCAAATCGCTCGATGAGCATGCCCAGCGCTGCGCAGACCGCGATGCCGAACAGAATGGCAAGAAAAGGCGGCAGTCCTAAATTCAGAACTGCCACGATTCCCGCGTATGCCCCGACCATAATGATATCGCCGTGGGCAAAATTCAACATCTTCGCTATGCCGTAAACCATGGAGTATCCCAGCGCGATGAGTGCGTAGATACTGCCCAGGTTCAGGCCGCTGATAAGTGTTCGAATAAATACTGTCATAAGTTAGTGAAAATTATTCTCCGAATACGGAGCCTTCTCCGTTCTTGTAAATGATAGCCATAGCCAGCTTGTTGGTGTTGCCGTTAGCTTCCCAGGTCATTTCGCCGGTAATTCCCTTGTGGGAGATTCCGAGGAGTGCCTTGGTTACGTCTGCGCCCTTGATGTCGGCCGGCTTTGTGAATCCCGCTTTTTCTACAGCTGCCTTGATTACATAGATTGCATCATAGCCGTCTGCTGCGAACTGATCCGGATTCTTTCCGTGCTTTTCGCTATATTTCTTAACAAAGCTTGCAACTGCAGAATCTGTGCTGGTTTCTGCAAAGGGGGTGAGCATCAGAACGTTGTCTGCGGTCTTTACATTGTCTACGACCTTGGTAAGAATTCCGTCGAGACCGTCGCAGCCGAAGAAGTATACATCGCTGGGGAATACTGCATTTTCGGTGCCGTTCTTTGCCTGAGAAAGGAACATGGAAGCTTCTGCTGCATAGATCGGGATGAATACTACCTTTGCTCCGGAATCTACGATGTTGTTGATCTGTGTGGTATAGTCTTTTTCTGCAGAGGTGAAGGACTGAACGACGCCTACCTTTACACCGTCCTTTTCGGCCTGAGCCTTGAAGGATTCATAAAGTCCGATAGAGTAGTCATTGTCGCTCTGATAGAAGACTGCTACTTCCTGTCCGGGGAAGTTTGCCTTAACGTAGTCTGCAGCAGCAATTCCCTGATAGGAATCGTAGAAGCAGATTCTGAATGCATTGGGGCTTGCTTCCAGGCACTTGTCTGCGGAAGCGGAAGCGGAGATCATGAACATGTCATCCTGTGCGCTTTCGGTTACAACAGATGCCATTTCGCCGGAAAGAACGGTTCCGATGGATACGTTCATACCCCAGTCGATCAGCTTTCCGTAAGCGCTCTTTGCACTTTCCGGATCTCCCTGGGAGTCCTGCATGGAGAATTCGATCTGCATGCCGTTGATTCCGCCGGCTGCATTGATTTCTTCTACTGCGATTTCTGCACCGAACTGTACGGACTGTCCGTAGTTGGCATAGTCGCCGGTGATGGGGCCGATGCCGCCGATTTTGATGTTGTTGGATTCAGGTTCTTCTTTTTTTCCGCAGGCCGCAAAGCAGAATACCATTGCGACTGCGAGTGCTACAGCTACAAATTTTTTCATTTTATTTTCTCTCCTTAAAAATAATAAACTTTCATAAAAAAAGGCAACCCTGATTTTCCTCCGGATTGCCTCTTTGTTAACCATAAATGAAGTTGGGGTAATCGGAATCTGTTATCTTTCTGCGGGTCTAAGCAGTCGCACCAGAAGAAGGCCGAGCAGCTCGACCAGAATAACGATACCGATAATGACGATGTAATTGTTGACTGTAAACAAGTTTTTTGTTCCTTTCTTTGTTCATCGACACAAATATATTAGTCTTTCTATGTGGGAGTGTCAAGTAGGAAATTGATTATTATTTAATATTTGTTATATAATATCTGCATAGAACCCGAAAACATATAAGGACTGTAAAAATAGATAGGAGAGATCTGCAATGAAACTGAATAACAAGAGAACCTTTTTGGTGGGACTTGCTTTTCTGTCCATCTGCGCCTTCTGGCAGATGTACGATAATATCGTTCCGCTGATTCTGACCAAAACCTTCCATATGGATGAAACCGTCACCGGCGTGGTCATGGCGGCGGACAATGTGCTGGCTCTGTTCCTGCTGCCGTTCTTCGGCAGTCTTTCCGACCGGACCAATACCAGAATCGGAAAGCGCATGCCCTTTATTCTGGCGGGTACCGCTTTCGCCGCAATATCCATGAACATTCTTCCGTTCTTTGACAACGGATACTATGCGGCACCGTCCACCGGAAAGATGATTGCTTTCGTGGTCATTCTGGGACTGCTTCTGGTTGCCATGGGTACCTACCGTTCCCCGGCGGTTGCCCTGATGCCGGACGTAACACCCAAGCCGCTGCGTTCCAAAGCCAACGCCATCATTAATCTGATGGGTGCCGTGGGCGGCATTATCTACCTGGGCATTGCCGCAGTGCTTTACCCCAACAGCAAGACCGAAGGTGTGGCACACGTAAACTACAGCATCCTCTTTGTGGTGGTTTCCGCCATTATGGTGCTGGCAGTGGTGCTTCTCTTCTTATTTGTAAAAGAGCCGAAGCTGGTGGAAGAAAACCGTAAGCTGGAAGATCAGCATCCGGAATGGAACCTGGCGGAAGATGACGGTTCCGGCAACGAAGTGCTGCCGAAGCCGGTAAAAAAATCTCTGCTCTTCCTGCTGGCCTCCATTGCCCTCTGGTACATCGGCTACAATGGGGTCACCACCTGGTTTACCACCTACGTTTCCGAAGTGATGGGGCAGGGCCTGGGCGGCGCCTCCACCTGTCTGCTGGTTGCCACCGGCGGTGCCATCGTTTCCTATATCCCCATCGGTATGGTTGCATCTAAAATAGGAAGAAAGAAGACCATCCTTTTCGGCGTGGTGCTTCTGGCTGCATGTTTTGCCGCAGGCGGTATCCTGACCACAAAGTTCCACAGCATCAACGTGATCATGTTTATCGTGTTTGCGCTGGTGGGCCTGGCCTGGTCTGCTATTAACGTAAACTCGCTGCCCATGGTGGTGGAGATGTGCAAAGGATCCGACGTGGGCAAGTTCACCGGATACTATTACACCGCATCCATGGCGGCACAGGTAATTACGCCGGCACTGGCGGGAACTCTGATGAAGACCATCAGCTACAAGGTACTGTTCCCCTACGCTTCCTTCTTCGTGCTGCTCAGCGGCGTGACCATGCTCTTCGTAAAGCACGGTGACGTTACGGACGTTCCGGCAGCCAAGGGCCTGGAAGCTTTCGACAGCTACGACGCGGATTAAGAAATTTTTATATTCGAAGCACAAAAAACTACTTGACATTTTTGTGTCCCGTTGCTAAACTTGAGAAAAATACGGAGGGAAGGAGTCTTTTCGATGAGAACTAGCACAAACATCAGCAGAATGATGATGGGTATGGACATGAGCATGGCGATGCGCATGCACCTTTGTGTGCTTACTTCCGAAAAGATTGCTTTGTAACCGTATCCGTACAACAAGGGTTTATTAAAGGCGAGACTTTCGGAAGTCCCGCCTTTTTTAATACACTGTGATTTTAATTTTTAAGGAGATAGAAAAATGAAAAAGAACATTAAGAAAATTGCAAGCATTCTGCTTACACTGGTACTGGTCTTCAGTTTCGCCGGCTGCGGCAAAAAAGAAGAAGCAAAGATCGTAATCGCCGTTCCCAACGATACTTCCAACGAAGCAAGAGCACTGCTCCTGCTGGAAGCAGAGGGACTCATCGAAGTGGATGACAAGGCCGGCATCAACGCCACCATCGCCGACATCACCAGCAACCCCAAGAATATTGAATTCTACGAAGTAGAAGCAGCACAGCTGCCCAGAAGCCTTGCCGACGTAGATTATGCCGTAATCAACGGTAACTACGCCATCGATGCAGGATTAAAGCCCTCCGATGCACTGGCACTGGAAGGATCCGCTTCTCCCTACGCAAACATCGTATGCGTGAAGGAAGGCCACGAAAACGATCCGCTGGTAAAGGCTCTGATTGCAGCCATCACCAGCCAGCAGGTAAAGGATTACATTGCCGACAAGTATAAGGACGGTTCTGTTGTTGCCACCATCGACAACCCCACCGACGGTTATGATCCCAGCCTTGACTATGCAGCACTCGCCGGACAGAAGATTACCGTTGCCGCAACTCCTACACCCCACTGCGAAATCCTCAATGACGTGGTAAAGGGCATCCTGGAAGCCAAGGGCATCGTTCTGGAAGCCATTGAATACAACGATTACGTTCAGCCCAACATGGTTGTAGAATCCGGCGAAGTAACCGCAAACTTCTTCCAGCACGTTCCTTATTTAACCGATTTCAACACCGAGAACGGAACCCACGTAGTCTCCGTATGCCTGGTTCACTGCGAACCCATGGGCCTCTTCGGCGGAAAGCAGACAACTCTGGATGCATTAAAGTAATTCAAGATGTAATTTTTCTCAAATGATAGAAATAAAAAATTTATCCAAACAATTTACCACCGCGGAAGGCGTGGTGGAAGCACTCAAAGATGTGTCGCTGTCTATTGAAGACGGCGACATCTTTGGCGTTATCGGCATGAGCGGCGCGGGCAAATCCACCCTGGTACGATGCATCAACATGCTGGAGCGTCCCAGTTCCGGTCAGGTAATCGTAGACGGCGTAGACATGGGTGCGTTATCCGTTCCGGATCTGCGGGCCAAGAGAAGGGAAATCACCATGATTTTCCAGGGTTTTAACCTGTTGATGCAGCGAACCTGTCTGGCCAATGTGTGTCTGCCCCTGGAACTGGAAGGCGCAGCAAAGGCGGAAGCAAAGAAGAAAGCCCAGGAACTGCTGGAGATCGTAGGTCTGGGAGATAAAGCCCTGGCTTATCCGGCCCAGCTTTCCGGCGGTCAGCAGCAGCGTGTGGCCATTGCCAGAGCCCTGGCCACCAATCCGAAAGTGCTGCTCTGCGACGAAGCCACTTCCGCGCTGGACCCGAAAACCACCAACGAAATTCTGGATCTGATCCGGGACATCAACGAAAGACTGGGGGTTACCGCGGTCATCATTACCCATTCCATGTCCGTTGTGGAAAGCATCTGCAAGCACGTGGCCATTCTGGACGGCGGCGTGGTGGCGGAAACCGGTGAGGTCTCCGACATCTTCAGCCATCCGAAGACCGATGCGGCCCGCCGCCTGGTATTCCCGGAAGGGGAGGCGGAGGACAACGTGGTGGCCGGCAGAGAGGGCGAGCGTTACATCCGCGTGGTGTTCAACGGTTCCGAAACTACCGGTACGCCGCTGATTGCACACATGGCGGTGGAGAAGGGCATCGAAGCCAATATCTCCGCTGCATCCACCAAAAGCATCGGCCGGAAGGTATTCGGTTCCATGCTGCTGGGCATTGTGGGCGGTGACGAAGCGGTGAGCAGTGCACTGGAGTATCTGCAGTCTGCAAACGGCGTTGTGGCGGAGGAGGTGAAAGTAAATGTTCAATAATTTATTTGATCCGGAATATGTCAGTCAGGCATTTAAAATTCTGCAGAACGAGTTTCCTCTTGCCATCTGGGAGACTTTGTACGTAACGGTACTGGCCACCTTCTTTGCCATCGTTCTGGGACTTCCCCTTGGCGTAATCCTGGTTACGGGAGACGAAAAGGGCGTGGCTCCGCTTCCTAAATGGCTCATGAAAGTGATCGGCGTGATCATCAATCTGCTCCGTTCGGTTCCTTTCCTGATTCTGATGATCCTGGTCATTCCTTTGACAAGACTGATCGTGGGAACTTCGGTGGGTACCAAGGCCACCATCGTTCCTCTTGTGGTGGCAGCATTTCCGTTCATTGCAAGACTTGCGGAATCCTGCCTGCGGGAAGTGGATCCCAACCTGATCGAGGCGGCCCAGAGCATGGGCGCAACCCCGTGGCAGATCGTTAGCAAGGTGATGATTCCGGAATCCGTTCCGTCCCTCATTTCCAATGCCACGACGGCTATTACCACCATTCTGGGCTACAATGCCATGAGCGGAATTCTGGGCGGCGGCGGACTGGGAAAGATCGCCATCAATTACGGTTACTACAGATATAAGACGCTGGTCATGATTTTTGCAGTGGTGTTCCTGATCCTTCTGGTACAGATTTTCCAGACGGTGGGAACAAAGCTTGCCGTGAACAGCGATAAGAGGTTGAAACACTGATGAAATACGATTTTGAGAGCATTGTGGACCGCAGAGGCAGGGATGCGCTTGCGGTAGACAGTCTGGGCAAGGGCGGCCCGGGTGCGCCCAAGGAAGGCTTTGACCCCATTCCCATGTGGGTGGCCGATATGAACTTTGCGGTGCCTTCCTGCATTACGGATTCCATGAAGGAACGTCTGCAGCACCCGTTTTTCGGCTATTTTGCGCCCAGAAAGGAGCTGTACGATAAGATTGTCGACTGGCAGAAATGCCGCAACGGGGCAGAAGTTTCCAAAGAAAACATCGATTTTGACAACGGTGTTCTGGGCGGCGTTACTTCCGCACTGAACGTGTTCTGCCAGCGGGGCGACAATGTATTCGTACATTCCGCAACCTACGTGGGCTTTTCCGGCGCGCTGGAGAACAACGGGTATCATGCGGTGCTGTCCGAACTGAAAAAGGATGAGGCCGGTGTCTGGCGCATCGACTTTGAAGACATGGAAGCCAAAATCCGGGACAATCACGTGCACGCAGCTATTTTCTGCTCGCCCCACAATCCTACGGGAAGAGTCTGGGAACGCTGGGAACTGGAAAAGGTCTCCGAGATTTTTGAAAAGTATGCGGTGGAAGTGATTTCCGACGAAATCTGGTCTGATATTATTCTGCCGGGAAACAAACATATTCCTACCCAGTCCGCTACGCCTTATCTGCACGAACATACCGTGGCCTGCTATTCTCCCACCAAAACCTTCAATCTGGCGGGATTCCAGGAAAGCTACCGGATTGTTTACAACCCGGCGCTGCGGGATAAGATCAATAAAGAGGCTTCTCTGTCTCACTACAATGCACTGAACATTATGTCCATGTATGCAAATCTGGGTGCTTATACCCCGGAAGGCAAGGAATGGGCGGATGAACTCTGCAAGGTGCTGGGCGAAAACGCGGAATACGCCGTGGATTATATCAACAACAAACTGCCCGGCCTGAAGGTTTCCATGCCCCAGGGCACCTATCTGCTCTACGTGGACTGCAGCGAATACTGCGAAAAGAGCGGAAAGTCGCTGGATCAGCTTCTGAAAGAGTGCTGGGACGTGGGCGTTGCCCTGCAGGACGGAAGAGGCTTCCACGGGCCCTGTCACATCCGGATCAATCTGGCGCTGCCGAAGAGCAGAGTGGAAGAAGCCTTTGCAAGACTGAAAAAATACGTCTTTACCCTGTAAGCGTTTTTCACAATATGAAAAATAAGATTATAATCATCGGCTGTCCGGGCGCGGGGAAGTCCTATTTTGCCCGGCAGCTTCATGCAATTACCGGAATCCCGCTGTATTACATGGACTGCATTTTCTGGAAAGAAAACTGGACCCACGTAAGCCGGGAGGAACTTTCTTCTGAGGTGGCAAAAATCACCGCTACGGATGCCTGGATTCTGGACGGGAACTACGACAGTACCCTGGAAGAACGGATGGAAAAGGCGGAGGCGATTTATTTTCTGGACATAGATCTGCAGACCTGTCTGGATTCCGCGCTGTCCCGCCGGGGGACCAAACGTCCCGATCTTCCGGATTTTCTGGAAGAAGAGGACGACCCGGAGTTTATCGAATTTATCAAGGCTTTTCCCGAGGAAACCCGGCCCTACATGTTGGAACTGCTGGAAAAGTATCGAGAGAAAGAAATTCACATCTTTCACAGCAGAGCAGAAAAGGAAAGCTATCTGGAAGAACTGAAAAAGAATTTGGGATAAAAGCCGCCGAAGAGGCGGTTTTTTTGTTGTGCATAGAAAACCTTGCGTTAGACGCGTGGATTCTTTTTGATATGTCGAAAACTCTGTTTTTGTTTGTGTTGCATGCAGTAATGAATAATAAACATTAGTGCAGATTTTCAGAGTGTGATAATGTAAAAAAAAGAAAATATACTTAATTACAAAATGAATTAATTGGCAAGGAGGAGGAATAACATGAATATTTCAGCTGCAGAAGCAAAGGCGAAGGTGGAGAATGCTCAAAAAACAATTCTGCGCCAGCCGCATAAATGGGTTCCATGTGCACCAAGAATCGGTATTGCAATCGTCGCATACGGAGGAAAAACTTATTATGATGTAGATAAGGATTTTGAGCTGTATAAACAATTAATGGATAATGTTCTTGACAGAATTCCTGTAGATATTATTAACGGAGTATCCATTTTGATCAATCCCGGCAGACAGGTAATTATGGATGGTCATGTGCAAACAGCTCTTGCAGATGACGGAATCACGCTTCAGCATATTCAGAATGCAGTAATGAAGGGCGATGAGTATCCGCAGCTTGCGGCGGACCCGATGGGTTTTGTTGAGAAAGTTCTTATTCCCAGAAAGTTCCCCTTCCTGTTCGAAGAAGGCCTGGAAAAGGCTGCCAAGAGACTGGAAGCACTTCTGGTAAATCTTTATGAGTACCGTTCCAATAATACTTCCAAACTGCTTCCGTACATTATGGAGAAATATTCTCCGGTCAATATCAGCGGAGGAAAAGGGATGGTATCCACCCCTGGAGATAGAATTATGGACCTTTACAGAGGTTTTAAGGGAACGCTTACCGACCTTAGAAGACATTACGAAGAAATGAAGGAATTCGCCGATGTTATGTGGGAAACCGGGATGATAGACCACATGGAAGGCTATACCTATTCCGATTTTCATTATCCTTCCTACATGACACATATTCCGTGCTATCTTAATCCGAAGCAGTATGAGGACCTGTGTTTCAAATATTTCAAAACACAGGTAGAAAATCTCTATGCAGGCAATGGAAAACTGTACATGCTTTCCGAAGGCAACTGGAAGAATGTAATTCACTATATGAATGATCTCCCGCAAGATAGTGTGATTTTTAATTGCGAAGATGATGATGTATGTGAAGCGTACGATACCATCGGTGCAAAACAGATAATTATGGGCGGTGCAAAAATTGTAATGGCAAGAGTCGGAAGCAAGGAAGACAATATTAATCTTGCCAAGAAGGCAATTGATCACTGTGCACCCGGGAATGCGTTTATTTTTGCAACAGATAAATCCTGGTGCTGCAAAGGTGATGTTACCGATAATTTAATTGAAACCTTTGCACTTGCAGGCGAATACGGAAAATACTAGGAGGAAAATCATGGAAGGATATACATTCAGAGATATTATTAATTTCATTAAGAATGATAAAGAGTGGGACGTTCCCGAAGAAGTTAAGAAAACTGTAGATGGGCTGGTTATGACAACGTTCCTTCTGTAAAGAAAACGGAGGGTTGCTTTTCTGCGGTTCATTTTTCAAGTAATAGAGCAGGGAGGAATTTCATGGATAATACAATTAAGCTGGCGACCTACCCGGAAGGCTGGGAAGAAGCAAAAGCAAGACTTACTTTTCTGGGAACAGAAGAGAGAGAGGCATTTCTTTGGGGAATCGCCAATTACCTCTACAAAATGTAGGAGGAATCTGTATGGATTTATTTAATGAAAGAATACAGCTTTTTAAAAAAGCAACGAGAATGGAGAAGACCGACAGAGTCCCGACCTTTTCCAACTACTGGACTTACATGATTCTGGATTCCGGTTATAAGCTGACCGAGGGCATTTATGACCTAGCGAAACTGGAAGATGCCGTAATCAAATTCATGAAGAAGTATCAGTTTGATGCGTACAACTATACCGGAACCAGAAATCCATTTAAGGTAACGGAGGCTTTCGACGGAAATCTTTATATTTTGGACAAAGAAAATGATTTTCTGAACTATCAGGATCACTATTTGATGGAAGAGGATGAGTACGACGAGTACATCAATGACTACATGAAGTTTTTCTGGGAGAAACTGGTTCCCAGAAAGTGTCCGGGAATTCTTGCGGATGATCAGTGGGAAAGATTCGACCGCTGTGTGGAGGCACAGAAGGAATACTTGTCTTTCGGCAACAGCATTCTCTTCAAAATGAGAAATGAGTTGAGCGTGCCGAAGAATAACGGAATGTTCGGTCAGGTACCCTTCGATATGTTCTTTAACTATCTGCGTGGTATTAAGAATCTGTCCATAGACTTAAGAAGAAGATACGACAAGGTTTTGGAGGCTTGCAAAGCATCCGAAAAACTCTCCGGTCTGACTGGTCTTTATGCGGCGCTGGAAGGCGAACAGGAAGAGATTTTTATGCATAATGGAGGATTCTGTTTCTTGGGGCATTCTATTCTGAACGAAAAGCAGTTTGGTGATATTTACTGGCCGTATCTGAAGAAGGCGGTGGATATCTGTGCCGAAAAAGGAAAGACCATCCATCTGTTCTCTGAGGCGAGCATTGGTCGGTATTCCTGCCTTGCGGATATTCCTCGCGGGGTCTTGGATTTGCAGCCGGAACAGGATGACGTGTTTGAGCTTCGGAAGAAATTCCCCAACATTTGCATTAACGGTGGTATGAAATCCGCAGTTCTCGGAAATGCTACTGTAGAGGAATGCCTGGACGAGGCAAAGCGGCTGGTAGAAGGAATGGGTCCAGGATTTATCATGGGCCAGGACAAGATGATGAGTTATCGCAATGACGCAAAGCCTGAAAACATCATGGCTGTTCAGGAATTCTGTTGGAACTATAAATATTAGTTAAAAGAATGAAAACTTTTCTTCCAATGGAAGGGAAACTGCTTAAGTAAGGGCACAGTATGAACTGTGCCCTTTTGTATATATAGAAAACCTCGTGTTTGACGGGCGGATTCTTTTACACATAATATTATGAATATGCAACATATATTGATGAACACTTCGCATTACAGGGCAGGACGCAGAATCTGTATAATAAATTAACAGTTAATTTCATATTAACATATCTTTTATCTACGAAAGGAAGGATGACAAATGTCTAAAGTTGACGAATTAAGAACAGCCGTATTAGAAGGTATGAGCAAAAAGGCT
>JAZUDB010000074.1:0-5279 GCA_045639385.1 Anaerovoracaceae bacterium
TTTAGTACCGCCGGCACAGGTCTTGATTTCATCAGCACCTGCACGGATTGCGGCTGCACAACTAGCGGGGGCCATATAAAGATCGTTGGCACAACGGACTCCTAAAGTTACATTCTCCGGAACCTTTGCGCGAATGGCCGAAATTTTTTCAAATACTTCATCTGGAAGCAAGCTTCCTTCTGCGTCACAGACTGTAATTACATTTGCCCCAGCTTCTAAAGCCACATCAATGGCCTGGAACAGGAACTCCTGCTCGCCGCGGACAGCATCTTCGGCGATGAATTCTACGTTCTTTGCATACTGCTTGCAGGAACTTACGGATTCTTTAATCAGCTCTAATACGGCTGCCGGTTTTCTGCGGCAAATGTATTCCATCTGTACAGTACTTACAGGGATTACCACCTGCATTCGATAAGAAGGAGCATCCTTCAGTGCCGCATGAACTTTTGCTGCACTTTCTTTATCTTCTGGGTCCACAAGTACCGCGATACAAGCATTCTTTACCGCGGTAGAGATAGCCTTGATTAACAGGCTATCGGTTTTTTCATTTGCAATTGCCCCAGCTTCGATCACATCCACATGTAGGCGGTCCAACAACTTCGCGAGCTCAATTTTCTCGCGGAAATTCAGGGCGTTGCGCCCAGAATCAAGTGCGGTATTTAAAGTAACGTCGCTGATACGGATGTTTTTCATTGGATTTTGCTCCTTAAATTATTTGGTAAGGTAATGTTCAAAAGCCTGCATGTTCATAGCAAGGAATTTTTCCTTACGGCCAGAGAACATGTGCTCGATTTCTTTACGGATGGTATCCGGTTCTACAACATGAGTCTCGTTCAGGATGGCACCTAACATAATCATGTTGGCTGCTTTCTCGTTGCCCAGCTCTGCAGCAATATCATTTGCTGCAACTTTTACGGACTTCACATCGCTTCTGGAAGTATCAATATTAACCAGAGAGCTGTTAATCATAATCAGTCCGTCTGGAACTACGATTGGCTCAAACTTAACAAGAGATGGCAGGTTCATAGCTACTAACATATCTGCTTCGTTGATTAACGGACAGCTGATTGGCTTGTCCGAAACAACAACGGTACAGTTGGCAGTACCACCACGCATTTCCGGTCCATAGGAAGGAAGCCATGTTACTTCTTTTCCTTCTTCCATTGCAGCTTTTGCAATCATCTGGCCGATTGCTAAGGTTCCCTGACCGCCGCTACCGGCAAAAAACATTCTCATCTTCATAATCAAAAGCCCTCCGGAGTTCTAAAATTCTGGACTGGATAATATTCTGCCATGTCAGAAGCAACCCATTTCAGAGCGTCTTCTGGTGACATTCCCCAGTTGGTAGGACATGCAGACAAGAATTCAATAAAGGTAAATCCAAGTCTTGCTTCCTGAATATCAAATGCTTTCTCAATAACTTTCTTTGCTTTTCTTACGTTTGCAGGAGTGTTTAAGATTACACGTTCTACAAAAACTGCTCCTGGAATGGTTGCCAGCATTTCGCAGACTCTTAAAGGAAGTCCAGCCTGCTCTACTGTACGTCCATCAACCGCTGTGGTAGCTCTCTGACCGATCAGAGTGGTAGGAGCCATCTGTCCACCAGTCATACCGTAAATTGCATTGTTAATAAAGAATGTAGTGGACTTCTCGCCTCTATGAGCTGCGTGAACGATTTCACCAGCACCGATGGAAGCTAAGTCACCATCGCCCTGATAAGTAAATACTACTTTATCTGGGTGAACACGGCGGATACCTGTTGCAATGGCAGGAGCTCTTCCGTGAGTGGATTCACACATATCAATGTTCATAAAGTTATGAGCATTAATGGAGCATCCGATTGGAACAACACCGATGGTGCGTCCTAAATCTCCTCGTTCTTCCAGAACTTCCATGATAAGACGATGTGCAATACCATGAGAGCAACCTGGACAATAACTTGTATCTACAGGGAGCATTCCCTTTGTTGGTTCAAATATAGTTTTCATTTCAGTTCCTCCAAATGTTTGATTGCTCTGTCAGCAATTTCAAGAGAGGACGGAACAATTCCGCCAGTACGGTTAATCAGTCTGACAGGGAAACGACCGCTTACTGCTGCCTTAACGTCCTGGATCATCTGGCCCATGCTAAGCTCGGTAGAGATAACAACTTTTGTCTTCGGACCGATTTCATCAAAGGCTTTCTCCGGGAATGGCCATAAGCTGATTGGACGAATTAATCCGGCTTTAATGCCACGTTCTTCCAGAATCTCAATAGCTTCTGCGCATAAACGGGACATAGTTCCGAATGCTACAAATACGATTTCCGCATCTTCCAGATTCATGGAGCTGTAACGAACCAGTTCCTTTTCTGCTTCTGCGTATTTCTCAAACATATGCTCAACATGAGACTCTAATACATCCGGTACCAGACGAAGGGAGAAAATAACGTTTCTTCCGTCGTGATTGTCGGTTCCGGTAATCGCCCATGGTTTCTTTTCGCTGATCTTATCTACTGGAGTAATTTCCTTCTGTGGAGGAAGTTCTACCGGCTCCATCATCTGTCCGATCATACCGTCGGCAAGAATAAGAACTGGGTTACGATATTTCTCAGCGATATCGAAGCTTTCATAAATCATATCGACACATTCCTGAATTCCGGAAGGAGCGAAAACAGGAATCTTAGCGTCACCATTGTAACCGCCTCTGGTTGCCTGGAAATAGTCTGCCTGACCTGGCTGGATTCCACCAACGCCAGGGCCGCCTCTGGATACATTCAGAGCAACGATTGGAACTTCTGTACTGCAGATAAATCCAAGTCCTTCCTGCATTAACGCAAGACCTGGAGAACTGGTAGAAATAAATACACGTCCGCCTGCTGCTGCAGCGCCATAAGCCATGTTAACAGCAGCCAGTTCGCTTTCTGCCTGTACAAATGCGCCACCTGCCTTTGGCAGTTCATGGCTCATATACTCAGGAACTTCGTTCTGTGGTGTAATAGGGTAACCGAAATAGCACTTGCAGCCGGCACGAATTGCAGCTTCTCCAAAGGCTTCGTTGCCCTTCATAAGTACTTTACTCATTCTTCTCCCTCCTCTAATTCATAAATACTGATGCAGCAGTCTGGGCACATAGTTGCGCAGCTAGTGCAACCGATGCACTCTGTTACATCTGTGATTCCTGCCGGGTGATATCCTTTGGAATTAACCTCTGGGTCAAAGGCAAGGATCTTTTTCGGGCAGAAGGAAATGCATAAGCCACAGCCCTTGCATTTGTCCCCATCGAAAACGACTTTAAAACGTCTCTTCATTACAAGCCTCCTGAATATTTTTATGGTTTTTTTTAAACCTGTTTATCTAAATAACTATCCCTCATGTACATTCCAATCGGGAAAATATCAAAATCACAACCGGAAAGTTCTTCTACTAAGCTTTCCATACAACATGCACAAAGTACCGGAATTCCCGTAAGGCGGGAAACTTCTTTGGTAAATTCCATGCCTTCGATTACGGTTTCCGCTGTTGTGTAGCGGATCAGGTGTGCATTGGAAACCAACCCCGTAACCTTTATGCCGGTAGTGGCCATGGTATTATTTATCTGGTCTGCAGCTTTTTGCGGCGTATCCGTTCCCGGACGGTTACAGTTTACAACGCTGATCAGCTGCGCATCCTCTTGCATGTACGGGCTGAACTGATTTAAGATCATGGCTCCCGTAGCATCTCCTCCGCAATCTAAGATGACTCTGCAAGTCGCATCTTCCAAAGGAGCCCGGATGGCGGCATCGATGGTCTGAAGCTCGCTTCCGTTCTTTCCTTTGAACGGGTCGGAATATACTTTGATTCCCGCTTCCTCCATCAGGCTCTGTCGTTCTCTGGAACGAAAGTAGGGATTTTCAAGATCCAGATCGCATAAGGCCAGGTTCTTCATATTTTCTTTTGCTAAGGCCATGGCAAGAGATACGCTGACCTCAGTTTTGCCACTTCCAAAATGACCCGTTATTGCAATTTTTCTAGGGCCTTCTGCCATAGTTTTTAAAAAAGCATTCATCTTATTTTTTCGTCTCCAGATATGCGAAAAAGACCCTCGAAAATATTAGAGGATACAAAATCAAAACAAAGTTTCTGCAAGACAGAATCCTTTGCTTTTTGGAGATTATAAACCCACTTTTTTCATACAGTCAACGAATTACTTTTTTCTTTCGAAAAAATAAGCGAAATGCCTTGATATCAAGGGTTTTTTAGTGTTTGTTTGTGTAGTTTTTCTATTGACTGTAAATAAAATTTTCTTTATTATTTAATAGTTTAAGATGGCAGAGTAGAATTTAATTACAGTAGTAAAGAATTCTGGCCTTTTGGAGGAGAAAAAAATGGCAGACAACAGTAATATGTTGATGGAAGTTGCACAACGTATCCGCGAACTTCGAATTGACTATAATTACACCGAAGCCAGGATGGCGGAACTTACCGGCGTCAGCACCGAAGAATACATCCAGTATGAAACGGGAGTTGCTGACCTTCCTTTCACATTCATTCACAAATGTGCGCTGTGTTTCGGCATTGAAATTACCGAACTGTTAGAGGGAAGTAATTCCCGTCTTACCAGCTATGCGATTACCCGTAACGGCAACGGCCAGCTTACGGCAAAAGAGCCTGGCATCGAAATTAAATCTATTGCTCCTCTTTTCAAAAATAAAAAAGCTGACCCTTATTGGGTTCGTTATGAATATTCCGAAGCAGAACAAAATGAGCCGATTCATCAGGTAACTCATGGTGGCCAGGAGTTCGACCTTATTCTGGAAGGTAACATGAGAATTAAGATCGGTGACCATGAAGAAGAATTAGGCCCTGGCGACAGCATCTTCTACAACTCTTCCACTCCTCACGGCATGATTGCAATCGGTGGAAAAGATGTTGTTTTCTGCGCCGTTATTTTAAGCGGTGAAGAAGAACTGATCTGGAACCACGGCCGGATGATGAATGCAGAAGAAGTACAGAAACAGCTGAACAGCGTTCCTGCCATTGTTTCTGCTGGCGATTATCTGAATGATTTCATTGAGACTGCAACCGATGAAACCGGTGCTCCGGTTTCCATTAAGTTCTTTAATCCAGACAAATTTAATTTTGCATTCGATGTTGTGGATGCAATTGCGGAAAAAGACCCAGACCGTCTTGCCATGGTTCACTTAGACCGCAACCGCAAGGAGCGTCGCTTCTCTTTCCTGGACATGAAGAAAATGTCCGCAAGAGCAGCTAACTATTTCCGTGCTCTGGGTGTTGAAAAAGGCGACCGTGTCATGTTGGT
>JAZUDB010000075.1:0-4309 GCA_045639385.1 Anaerovoracaceae bacterium
ACGAGTATGCATCCTTTAAAATATCATACATAATACCTCTATTAAAATCGGTAAATTTTCTAAATTCTATATCCATAGCATCTCACCTCCAACTTCAAATCTTCTGTTGCTTTCAATCTCTCCGCAAGACTGGGATTTATCTGTGTTTATACATCACGATTTCTGGGTCAGCACCATTACACCCATACTCGCAGACGAGGATAAACGTCTCATCCGCCACGACCCCGTAGCAGCGTTCCGAATCCGTTCTTTCGATCTGATTGCCCAGATAAACATCCTCATTTCTCAGAAAACTGACCTTTGTTCCGTTTGAAAGCGGATACTCCAGATTCACATAAGCACCAGAAAGCAAATTCAGATCATCCACATATAATCCGCTGATACCCAATGCGTTGATCTCTTCGATCAAACTCTGTTTAAGATCCGAATAATCTTTGTTTCTTGCGGCTATGCAGCTTCCGCCAAAAGGATGCCCACCGCATTTTTCACATCCGCCGCATTCCGCCAATCTGCTGCAAGTTGCACAGCAGTCACTGCCGCAATAAGTCATATTGATATCCTCCATCAAATTATCTTTAAGCGCTCTTCTTTACACATTTCCCTTGTTCTGGAATTTTTCATCAATCATTAATCTCCATACACTGTAATTCCCACAGGCAATCTTCGGGGGGTTCTCAAAGGATTTGCTCAGATTATTCTCCCTTGCAAAACTTGATGAAATCCAATAACCCATCCGTCCCATTTGCGGCAATATTCTGCTCTGCTATTTCGTCATAATACTCCAACTCATGAATGAGGATCGGAATTTCTTTGCCGAATTTCTCAGTCAGCAATCCTGTCTGATGAATTTCTTTTACAATAGAAATTAATTCTTCAACGAATATTTTTGTGACGATTTCAGTTTTTTCGTACGTGAGATCATCATCCCATGCATCATCCTCATCCGCATAGTTTGGAAGCTGATGTTCGTTCAACCAACAAATAATATCTTTCTCAGTCTCACCTTCTCCAAAACAGAAGAATGAATTTTGAATCCAAAAAGCATAATTCCATCTTGCTTCATTTTCATCCCATGCGTTGGGGGTTTCCGCAGCCACTTGACTTTCAGTGTTATATCCAAGTGTAACGGTTGGCCGACAAGGATTATCGTTCAAGTCATATACGAACAAAGATGCAGCGTATATATCCTTCGCATCCCACTCCATAATATTGGAGATTATCATTTGTTTCAGTTTTTCTTTCATATCGTTTCTCCTTACACTTTTTTCTTGTTTTGATTATAACAAAAAACCGGAAACTCCGCAAAGAGCCGCCAGTTTTTGTTTATTGCGGTTTAATCCGCAGTATCATTTTGAATTTTCTGCGCTTCGTTTCTTTTCTTTAAATAGATGTATGCTGCGATTCCGCAGATAATGGTGACCACGGAAATCACCTGTGCCTGGCGGAAGCGTCCGATCCACAGAGAATCCGTGCGGAGTCCCTCCACGAAGAAGCGCTCCACGGAATACAAAACGGCATAAAGACAGATGATCTGCCCGGAAAAGCTCCGCTTGTTTTTGTCAAACCAAAGCAGGAACAAAAACAGCAGGAAGCACCAAAGCGATTCGTACAAAAAGGTGGGGTGCACGAATTCGCCGTCGCAGTAAATGGCCCAGGGAAGATCCGTGGGACCGCCGTGCGCTTCGGAATTGAAATAGTTGCCCCAGCGGCCGATGGCCTGGCCGATGACGATGCCCTGCACCGTTAAATCGATCCAATCCAGCGGCTTCTGCTTCCAGATCAGCAGGCAGATCAGGCCCACGCCCACGCCGCCGATAATGGCGCCGTGAATGGCCAGTCCGCCGGAACGGATGTCCAGAATCTTACGCCAGTCGCCGGCATAGTTTTCCCACTCAAAAATCACATAGTAAAGTCTGGCGCCGATGACCCCGCAGGGAACGCCCCAGAGGACGAAATCCAGGGTCCGCTCCGGGTCGATGCCCCGGGTAGGCGCCTTTTTGTACAGCACCAAAAAGCCCACCACAATGCCCAGGGTGAGCATGATTCCGTACCACATAATATCCAGCCCGCCGATCAGCGGAACGCCTTTGGGAATGGTAAAGGCAACCGGGTCGGGAACCGGCAGAAAAGGAGTTCGGTTCACAGTTCTCTCCTCCCCTCCATAGCTTTGGACAGCGTGACCTCGTCCGCGTATTCCAGATCCGCTCCCACGGGAAGACCGTGGGCAATGCGGGTCACTTTAATTCCCGCAGGCTTGATCAGCCGGGCGATGTACATGGCCGTGGCTTCTCCTGCAATGTTGGGATTGGTGGCGAGTATCACTTCTTTGACTTCGTCATGCTCCTGCAGACGCACGATTAAAGAGCGGAGATTGATATCCTCCGGACCGATGCCGTCCATGGGGGAAATGGCTCCGTTCAGCACATGATACTGACCGCGGAATTCCCGCACACGCTCCATGGCGGAAACGTCCCGGGGACTTTCCACCACGCAGATGGAAGTCTTGTCCCGGCTGCTGTCCGCGCAGATGTCGCACACATCCTTGTCCGTCAGGTTTCCGCAGACGCTGCAGAAATGCATGTTCTTTTTTGCATCGGTAATGGCGCCGGCCAGAGAAGACACCTCCTCTTCCGGCAGAGATAAAATATGAAAGGCCAGCCTTTGTGCAGTTTTGCCGCCGATTCCGGGAAGCTTGGAAAGCTCGGAAATCAGGCGGTTTAAGGGTTTTGCGTATCCTTTCATATTAGAATCCCAGGCCCATGCCTCCGGTTACCGCATTCATCTTGGTTTCGGACATTTCGTCCACCTGACGCATGGCTTCGTTGCATGCCGCAACGATCAGGTCCTGCAGCATTTCCACGTCGTCCTGTGCAACTTCCGGATCGATGGTTACGCTTACGATCTGATGCTTGCCGTTGGCAACCACTTTTACGGCGCCGCCGCCTGCAGTAGCTTCCACTTCCGTGGCTTCTATTTCTTCCTGTACGGCCTGCATTTTTGCCTGCAGTGCCTGAAGCTGTGCCATCTGTGCAGCATTGCCGCCGCCAACCTTGGGCTTCTTGCCCGCTTTCATTCCTTTACCCATTGATTAATTCTCCATATAAACTGAATGTCTGAGCTTTAACGATTTTTACGGTGACGATTTTGCCGATCAGTTCTGCCGGACCGGGGAAATCCACCGTCATATTGCTTTCCGTCCTGCCTGTGAGGACGTCTTTATTGGTTTTGCTTGGACCCTCCACCAGCACGCTCAGTACTGCGTCCTGATACTTTTTAGACTTCTCTTTCTGAATTTCGTGGATGGCATCGATCAGCCGGTTGAAGCGCTCGTGCTTGACCTCTTCCGGAATCTGATCTTCCATTTTTTCCGCCGGGGTATCCTTGCGGACGGAATAAATAAAGGTGAAGGCGCTGTCGTAGCGCACCTTCCGCACCAGGTCCAGGGTGCCCTGGAAATCCTCCTCGGTTTCTCCCGGGAAGCCCACGATAATGTCCGTGGAAATGGCAATGTCCGGACAAGCCGCCCGCAGCCGGTCGATCTTATCGAAGTACCAGGCCCGGTCGTAATGTCGGTTCATTTCCTTTAAGACCCGGTCCGATCCGCTCTGCACCGGCAGATGAATCTGTCTGCACAGATGCTTCAGTTCCCCGAAGCAGGCGATGAGCTCGTCGGAAATGTCCTTAGGATGGGAGGTCATAAAGCGGATGCGCTCGATACCTTCAATCTGATCGATCTCCCGCAGCAGCCCCGCGAAATCCACGTTCAGGCTGCCGTCTTCCCGCAGCTTCGGCAGATCTTTTTCGTAGTGATAGGTGTCCGGCACGGTTTTAGCCCGGCCGTAGGAGTTCACGTTCTGCCCCAGCAGGGTGATCTCTTTGCAGCCCGCCTCCGCCAGGCAGCGGATTTCCGCCAGAATTTCTTCCGGCCGGCGGCTTCTTTCCCGGCCCCGGGTGTAGGGCACGATGCAGTAGGTGCAGAAATTGTTGCAGCCCTGCATAATGCTTACATAGGCCTTAAAGCCGTAATTGCGCTTTGCCGGCAGCTTCTCCGCAATGGGACCCGCATCTTTCCATACGTCCACCAGCTTCAGCTTTTCATCCCGCACGTTGGTAAACAGCCGGGGAAATTCCTGAATATTGTGGGTGCCGAAAACCAGGTCCACCCAGGAGTACTTGGCTTTCAGGGTGTCGATGATGTGCTGCTGCTGCATCATACAGCCCCAGACGCAGGTAATCCGACCCGGATTGTTCTCGTGGGGATTTTTCAGTTGTCACAGCACGCCGAAGAAATGCTTGTCCGCATTTTCCC
>JAZUDB010000076.1:0-2114 GCA_045639385.1 Anaerovoracaceae bacterium
ATTATTTTATCACAAAACCGTCGATTTCTTCAAACAGAGCACTAGATGTTCAGTATTCTATTCACCCATTTACAATGATTGATAGCAAAAACGAGTACACTCAAGCTTTATACCCACACACACAAAAAGAACCCTTGAATTTTCAAGGGTTCTTTGCGTATCAGTTTACTCCCATTCAATTGTCCCTGTGGGCTTGGGTGTAAAGTCGAAGAGTACGCGGTTTACGCCGGCAACTTCGTTTGTGATCCTGCTTACCAGGGTCTTCATCAGAGGCCATTCCAGCTCTTCCGGTTCTGCGGCGGTGGCGTCTACGGAGTTGATGGCGCGGATGACTACCGGCCAGTCGAAGGTGCGCTTACCGTCTTTAATTCCGGTGGATTTGAAATCCGGAACTACGGTAAAGTACTGCCAGACCTTGCCTTCCAGACCTGCCTTGGCAAACTCTTCGCGCAGAATTGCGTCGGATTCGCGGACGGCTTCCAGTCTGTCGCGGGTAATGGCACCTACGCAGCGAACGCCAAGTCCCGGACCCGGGAACGGCTGACGATTGACCATGGCTTCCGGAAGACCCAGCTCCCGGCCTACCATGCGGACTTCGTCTTTATAGAGGAACTTGACCGGTTCCACCAGCTGGAAGTGCTGCATGTTTTCGGGAAGTCCGCCCACGTTGTGGTGCGCTTTAATTCCGTCTTTGCTTTCCAGGATGTCCGGATAAATGGTTCCCTGACCGAGGAAGTTTACGCCCTCGATCTTTTCGGCTTCTTCTGCGAAAACGTCAATAAAGAGGCCGCCGATAATCTTTCTCTTGGTTTCCGGGTCGTCTACGCCTGCCAGCGCGTCCAGGAAACGGTCTACCGCATCTACATAAACCAGGTTCACGTCGAACTGCTCGCCGAATACCTTGCAGACCTGCTCCGGTTCTCCCTTACGCAGGAGGCCGTGATTTACGTGTACGCAGGTTAAATTTTTGCCGATGGCCTTGGAAATGAGGGCTGCGCATACGCTGCTGTCCACACCGCCGGAAAGGGCCAGCAGAACCTTGCCGCTGCCTACCTGTGCCCGGATCTCCTTCAGCTGTTCTTCAATGAATGCTGCTGCCTGTGCGGAAGTAGTGATTCTTTCCAGGCTTTCAGGTCTTACATCATCTGCCATAGTAATATCTCCTTATATTATCTGTTTACTTTTTCTTTCAGAATAACGTCGTGGGCGCCGCCTTCTACGATGGAGGTGGCGGAAACCAGGGTAAGGACTGCCTTTTCCTGCATTTCCTTTACGTTTAATGCGCCGCAGTTGCAGAAGGTGCTCTTGATCTTGGCAAGGGACTTCTGTACGCCGTCGGACAGCGGGCCTGCATAGGGTACGTAGGAATCTACGCCTTCCTCGAAGGAAAGCTTGGAATCGCCGCCCAGGTCGTAGCGCTGCCAGTTGCGTGCTCTGTTGGAACCTTCGCCCCAGTATTCCTTAACATAGGCACCGTTTAAGAGGAGCTTGGTTGTGGGGGATTCGTCGAATCCGGAGAAGTATCTTCCCATCATGAGGAAGTCGGAACCCATGGCAAGGGCCAGGGCCGTGAGATAATCGTAAACGATCCCCCCGCCGGAGCAGATCGGAATGTAGATTCCGGTTTCTTCGAAGTACTTGTCGCGTTCTGCCGCCACTTCGATGACCGCGGTTGCCTGGCCGCGTCCGATACCCTTGGTTTCGGGGGTAATGCAGATGGAGCCGCCGCCGATACCGATCTTTACGAAGTCTGCGCCGCAGTCTGCCAGGAAGCGGAAGCCTTTGCCGTCTACCACGTTGCCTGCGCCGACCTTTACGGTGTCGCCGTAATGCTCACGGATCCAGGCGATGGTGCGCTTCTGCCATTCGGAGTAGCCTTCGGAGGAGTCGATGCAGAGTACGTCTACGCCGGCTTCTACCAGGGCGGGAACTCTTTCCGCGTAGTCTCTGGTGTTGATGGCTGCGCCTACCATAAAGCGCTTTTCTTCATCCAGAAGTTCGCCTACGTTGTCCTTATGAGAATCGTAGTCCTTGCGGAACACGAAATATTTAAAGTTGTCGTTCTTGTCCAGGATGGGCAGAACGTTCAGCTTGTTGTCCCAGATAATGTCGTT
>JAZUDB010000077.1:0-10326 GCA_045639385.1 Anaerovoracaceae bacterium
AGTTGCCCTGGGCTCTTGCCACCAGGGACTCGGTTACTGCCACCACGTCGCGGTCCTTAATTTCGATGCCTTCCTCCCGGGAAGCCTTCAGAATGCTCTCGGCTACGATTTCAACGATATCGTCTCCGGTCTTGATGATTGGAGCTCTTACGCCCCTGGAAATTGTACCTATACATCTTTCCATTGTTTTTTTCTTTTCCCTCCTTGAGAAAATATATCTAATTTTATTTTTTTACGGTAAGACACTCTCAGGGTTGATGGCCTCGCCCTTGTAGCGCACCTCGAAATGCAGATGGGGGCCGGTGGAAACACCGGTGCTTCCCACCAATGCGATATTCTGGCCCTGATATACATGATCTCCGGCATTGACCAGCAGCTTGCTGCAATGACCGTAGATTGTTTCGTAGAGACCGCCGTGATCGATCTTGATCATGTAGCCGTAGCCGGAATTGTATCCGGCGAACGTAACCACGCCGCCGTCAGAGGCGTAAATTTTCGATCCTGTGGGGCAGGCATAGTCTATGCCCTGATGATATTTGGAAACGCCCGCCACGCCGTAGTCTTCATGGAAATAGGCGGACTTATAGTATTTGCACTTCAGCGGGAAGATAAAGGTTCCGGTGCCGGTTCTCTGGGGAATGGGCTTGGTTCCTTTGTAATACACCGCGTTGATGGGGTTGGTGGTTCGGGTGGTGGACACGATGACCCGCTCCTGCTCCTCGCCGTTGACCCGGGTAATTTCCGCCACAACCCGGTCCGTACCGTTCTTGCCGGCGGAAATCAACTGCTTTTCGTCTGCGTACATCTTGGAGTTCTCCACGAACTCGTCCTCGAACTTGACGCTCTCCTCGTAGGTGGCAGTCTCCACAGTGCACACGTGTACCAGCGGATGGGCTTCGTCGTCCTCGCCCAGCGCGCGGACCGTTCCGGTGGTCAGATAGCGGAAGGCATCGTCTGCATTCCAGATATCGCCCAGCAGCGCCTTCTCGGACTGAATGGTCACGCTTTCCCGGAAGTTTACCGATGTGTATTCCACACCGTCCTTTGGCTGAGTATAGGCCCCCTTGATCCGGTCGATCAGCGCCTGCGCGGTTACCTCGTTGTTCATGTAAACCGTTTTTCTGCCGTTGACGCAGACCACGAAGGCTTCTGCCTGCAGGTCCTTCATGTAGGTCAGGGTGTTGAGGATCTCATCGGAGCTGTCCACGTCCAGCTTAAAGCCGTAGATCTTGGTGAACTTCATGTCTCTTTCCACATCGATATTGATGTTGGCTCCGGTGGCCTTGGAAAGTTTATCGCCCAGAACGTCGATGGTGCGGTATACGTCCTGCTTGCTCTTGGCAATGCCCAGCTTTCGGCCGTAATAACTGTACTCGTAGGCGGAAACCGAACTGGTAACGATCAGAATGACCGCCGCCACGCTGATGACCGACGAGAAGTAGAGGAACAGCTTCCGCTTGTTCTGCTCCATGGCAAAGCGGATGTCCCAGAGTATATCCCACAAAAACAGGCCGAAACTGCCTGCGTAATATGCAATTGTAATGAAAATGTCCGCCAGGAAAAGAATGACGTCCGTAAAATCCCGGCCCAGTCTGCAGAGGAAGTCCCAGAGGGTATCCGCCGCATCATCAAAGGCCTGGCAAACCGGCTGCCACGCATCCCGGAACACGTCCCGCCGCAGAGCCGCCGTCTGTTCGCAGGTGACGTATTCCCGGCTCCGCAGATCCTTGCGCACCGCCGAAAGACCCTTGGTCAGACGGTAGGTCCGGTGAAGAAAGCTCTCTTTGCGATGGGGCTTTACCGCAGTTTTCTGCAGCGCGGCCCGGGCTTCGTAGATGTTCTTTAAAGCCTCGTTCTCTTCGCCGCTGCCTGTCTTTGCAGACGAAGAAGTCCGGCGGGAGCTGGTCCGGCGGAACTCCTCACGCTCCTGACGAAGCTTTTCGGCGTTCTCCTGCAGCTGCTGCTCGAACTTATCCGCGTCGGCAATGTCATCCAGCTTTTTCCGGCTGTTATCCGCAGACCGGCGGATGTCCGTCTTCGCCCAGATCTGGCGCAGTGTTTCCGCGTTATTCTTCTTTTCCTTGGAATTTTTCTCCTCGAAAAAAGTACTCATCTATTCTTCCTGTAATAATTGCTGCATCAATTCCCGATAACAGCTGCAATTGCCGCCGTCCTCAGTAAGTCCCGTATCTTTGCATTTACTGCAGCTGTAAATGGGATCCAGGGCTGCGGCCGGATAACCCGCCGCGGCAAGAAGCTTCGTCTTTTCGGCGATCAGGGCTTCCTGCTTTTTCTTTGCCTCCGCGATGGACTGCTTTCCCACAGAGCCCATCAGCATGTACCGGGAAATATCCGTATTGCATTTCCGGATCTGTTCGGACAGTTCCTTCAGAGAGGGAATTTCCGCATATATTCTGGCCCGGAGCGCTTCGGTTTTTCTTTCGTTCCGCGTCCGGATCTGTTCGTAAATTTCTTCCACGGAGCGGAAGCTGCGGTTCTCCGGACCGGACTGCGCCGCCTTCTCTTCTCTGGAAGCTCTTAAAATCGTATTGATATAGTTTAAATTGGGACTGCTGATGCCGGTGGTTTTGGCGCAGGCCGCCAGCACTTCGTCGGCGCTGCATTCCAGTTCATCCAGCCAGGAATCCATCAGCTTCTTTTCCGGCTGAGACGGGGCACGGTTAAAGCCCAGTTCCCGGAACACTTTTTTATAAAAATCGTAGCGGCGATCGTTCCGGGAAAGATAGTCCGTTACCGCCTCCGCAGTGGAAAGACCCTTGTCCTTCCAGTCGAAAAGCACCGTCTTTACGTAGCTGCAGCGGCTGCTTTTCCGGTTGGCCGCGCAGTATTTATAGGCCATCAGGATTACGTCCGGGTCAAGGCCGTAATCGGAGATCCAGCCTGCCACGGTCTGGGGCTCCCCGGATTCCAGCAGTCTGCCCGCCGCGGATTCAATGCCCCGCAGCAGTTCCGAAAGCCGCTTGTCCGTCAGCTTGGCCGCCATGCCCGGATTCTTCTTCCGGTTGACGCTCTCTCCGCCGAAGGCCTGCTCCCGGATATTCAGAAGCACAATGTCCTCTTCGCCGGGATTGCTGCCCGTGCGGCGCGCGGCGATACCCTGGGCTTCCCAATAGGCCCAGGCATCGGCAATATCTTCTGCCGTAAGACCCAGCGCTTTGGCCAGAACCGCGTTGTCCGCCGGCTGACCCAGCTGCGCATACATGAGCGCCAGAAGATAAACCTTTACGTAGTCTCCCGGAGCCGCCTTGGCATACTCCGCGATGAAAAGGTTGTCCACCGACGTTTCGTACAGCAGATAATTTTGTATTTCTTCTTTCTGAAAACCCATTACATAGCCCCTTCAGGCATATTGGAAAACGCATCTTCCTTCTGAAGATCCGCAAATTTCTGGAAACGCGGCATCCAGGTCAGCTTTACCGTTCCGGTTTCGCCCTGGCGCTGCTTGGCGATAATAATTTCGGCGATATTGTCCTTGGGCGTATCGTCCTTGCGGTAATAGTCCTCCCGGTGGATAAACATTACCACGTCGGCGTCCTGCTCGATGGAGCCGGAGTCTCTCAGGTCGGAAAGCTGAGGCCGCTTGTTGCTCTCGTCCCGCTTTACGGTGGATCTGGAAACCTGAGAAAGCACGATCAGCGGGCATTCCATTTCTCTGGCCAGCTGCTTTAAGTAGCGGGTCATCATGGAAACTTCGTTGACCCGGTTCTCGGACCGGCCGTCGGAACTCATGATCTGCAGATAGTCGATGATGATCAGGTCCAGCTTCTTTTCCGCGTTCATGCGGCGGCACTTGTTGCGCACCTCCATGACGGAGATGCCCGGGGTGGCGTCGATGATCAGCTCCGCATCCTGGAAGCGGTCGATGGCTTCGTGTACGCTTTCCCAGTCCTCGTCGGAAAGATCGCCCCGCTGCAGCTTTTTGCTGTCCACCCGGCTCTGCATGGCCAGGAAACGCTGACCCACCGGCAGCTCCGACATTTCCACGGAGAAGAAAGCGACCCGCTTTTTCTGCTTTAAGGCCACGTTGTGGGCGATGTTCATGGCAAAGGCCGTCTTTCCCATGGAAGGTCTGGCCGCCAGAATGATCAGGTCCGAGTTCTGCAGACCGGAAGTAGCATAGTCCAGATCCCGGAAGCCCGTGGAAAGTCCCGGCAGAGCCCCGCCGTTTTTGGATGCGGTTTCGATCTGCTCCAGGTTCCGGGCCAGAACGGACTGAATGGTTACGTAGTCCCGGGTCTGTCTTGCCTTGGATATGTCAAAAATGGAAGATTCGGCTCGGTCCAAGGCCTGATTGCTGTCCATTTTTTCGTTGATGCTGTTCTCCACAATATCGGAGCCAGCTTTGATCAGCTTCCGGTACGTGGACTTTTCCTGAATAATCTGGGCGTACTGCGCCGCGTTGGCGGTGGTGGGCACCTCTGCGGAAAGCTCCGCAATGTAGCTTCTTCCGCCGCAGGCCTCCAGGCTCTTGCGCTTCTGCAGACGCTCGGTCACGGTAACCGCATCGATGGGGCAGTCCGCCTGATGCAGCTCGGTCATGGCCGTAAATATTTCTTTGTTGGAAGGATTGTAAAAATCCTCCGCCTTGATGAATTCGGAAACCTTAAAGAAAACTTCCGCATCCAGAAGGACGGCCCCCAGGACGCTTCGTTCCGCGTCCTCGTTATGCGGGGGGATTCTTTCGATCTGGGGCATTTTACACCTCTACGGAAATCTTCAGCAAGGCGGTAATTTCCTGATACAGCTTCAGCTCCGCCTTATAGTCGCCCAGCTGCTTGATGGGGTTTTCCAAAACGATTTTCTTTTTATCCAGGGCAATGCCGTAGGCTGCCTCGAAGGCATCCGCAATGTCCTTGCTGGTAATGGCACCGAACAGTTTTCCGCCTTCCCCGGCCTTGGTCTTTACCACCAGTCTGCCCGCTGCTTCGATCTTCTTTTTCAGTTCTGCGGCAGCATCCTTTTCCGCAGCAGCCTTGGCTGCCAGCTCCGCATTCTTCTTTTCCAGCGCCTTCAGGTTGTTTTCCGTTGCTTCCGCCGCCAGTTTTCTGGGAATCAGATAGTTTCTTGCGTGTCCGTCAGAGGCTTTTACCACCTGACCCTTTTTTCCCAATCCTTTTACGTCTTCCAGTAAAATTACCTGCATATCTTCATCCTCCTTAAAGTATTCCTTCTAATCGCATGGCCTGCACCACCTGTGCAATGGCCTCTTCCGGACCCACGTCCAGCTGCACCGCAGCCGCCAGCTGATGACCGCCGCCGCCCAGCTTTTCCATCAGGGTCTGTACGTTGTATTTTCCGTTGGACCGGGCGGAAACCATGGTTCTGCTGTCTCCTCTGCCCGCTGCCACCGAGGCCTCCACGCCCTTCATGGTAAGCAGCTCGTCCGCCGCCTGAGACACGATCACCTGCATGGCCGGGTCTTTGTCTTTGGTGTAAGCTACCGCCACCCCGTTGGGCAGGATCTCCGCGTTGGCAATTACGTTCACCTTCTTCTGATAGAAGTTCAGGTCGATCCGGAAATAATTATTGATATTGGCACCGTCCGCGCCGTTTCGCTTCAGCCAGGATGCCGCCTCGAAGGTGCGCACGCCTGCGTTTACGGTAAAGTTCTTGGTGTCCAGCACGATGCCGGAAAGCAGTGCTTCCGCCTCGAAGCGGCTGATCTCGCCGTTTTCGCCGGAGTACTGCAGCAGCTCCGTCACCAGCTCGCTGGCCGAAGAGGCGTAGCTCTCCATGTGGGAAAGCACCGGTTTCTCGATGGCGTCGGAAGATCTTCTGTGGTGATCGATGACCGCAATTTTGTCCGCGGCGCTCAGCAGAGCCGGGTCTTCCGAGAGAGAAACCAGATGATGGTCCACCGCCACCACCAGGGTGTTTTTGGTCAGCAGGCTCTTCGCCTGGGCGTGATTCACAAAGGAGTAGGCCGGCTCGCCGTCATCTCCCCGCAGACTGCAGGCAGTCCGCCAGATAATGTCGATGCCGTCGCCGGGATTTTCCAGCACGATGTGCACTTCCTTGCCCTTGTTGCTGGCCAGGGCGTAAATTCCCACGGAGGCGCCGAAGGAGTCCATGTCCGGCCGGGTGTGACCCAGCACCAGCACCTTGTCCGCATCGTCCATCAGGTTGGAAAGCGCATGGGCCATGACCCTGCTTCTTCCCTTGTTGCGCTTGGCTACCGCCGGCAGCGATCCGCCGAAATATTCGGTTTCGCCGCCCTTGTCCCGGATGACCGCCTGGTCACCGCCGCGGCCCAGTGCCAGTTCGATGGCTTCTTCCGCACTGTTCTGCAGCTGGGCAAAGCCCAGGTCGCCCACGCCGATGCCGATGGAAACCGAAGTGGGGAAATCCGCCTCGGTGGAAATGCCGTGCATTTTATTTAAAATGGGGAAGCCGCTTTCCTTCAGCTTGTCCAGATATTTCTGCTGGAAAATAATGCTGTATCGGCTTTCCGAAATGCGGTAGACCGCGCCGCCGATCTCTTTGGCCCAGCCGAAAATCACTTCGTCAATCTGGGCAGCCGCCTTGGAACGGTTCTCGATGGAGGTCTCGCTGATAATTTCGTCGTAATTGTCCACCCCCAGATAGGCCATGCAGACCCGGCTCTCCCGGAAAGATGCCTTCAGACCTTCGCCGTCGGTAATGTCTTCCCAGAACAGAAGCCGGAAGCTGGCGTTGCTGCCGCCCAGCGAAACCGCACTGACTTCGTAAATCTTTTCTCCGGAGCGCACCTGCAGCCGCAGGTTTTCGTTCTCGTACAGAGCCCCGATTTTTTCTTTGGGAAGCACTGCCTCCATATCTGCCCGGGTGGCAAAACAGGCATCGTAGGCATTGTTGGTCCAGTGGACCCGGCCCACTCTGTCCACCACGCAGAGCATCAGCGGTGACCCGTCGGAGAAGGCGGACATCAGGTCTTCCCGATCGCGGATAATATTTTCTTTGTATTCGTTCAGCTTTTTGATCAGCCGTTTTTCGGTAACGTATCTGTGATAGGCAAAAAGCCCGCCGGAACAAAGAAGACAAATCAGACCGGCCGGCAGATTGAACCAGAGCACCACAATGCTCAGAATCAGGGTCGCTACCGTGTCGATGGTAATGTACGCTTTTAAAATTTCTCTTCTTGTTCGGGTGTTCATAGCTTCCTCTCTTGCTGAAAAAGACAATAGGACACTATATTCTATCACAAACAGCCTAAATAATATAGAAAAAAATCAGATTCCGTCATCCGGAGAAAAAGATTCTCTCTCCCACGGCGGACTTTTTCTGTGCTATACTATGTGCATGCGCATCAGAAAAGACAACGACATTTTGGAATACGGCGAAATCGAGCTCATTTCCGCAGCTTCGGACGCACTGGCCCACCCCCTGCGGGTGGAGCTTTTCCGTTTTATTTACGTGGAAAACATGAAGCAGAACAAGGTCTGCAACAAAGACCTGGTGGAGATGTTCGACTATTCCCAGTCCACTATTTCCCAGCATATGAGCAAGCTGGTTGCCTCCGGTCTGGTGGACGTGGTAAAAAAGGCCAACAAGTCTTATTACTTCGTGAACCTGGGCATACTGGGCAAGTACCTGAACGCCGTCAAGAAGCTGAATACGCCGCTGGTATAAACCTCCTAAAAAAGTACCAATTTTGTCATTTCGCAAGCAGCAATTATCGTGATTCTGCTTGTTTTTTGTTGTTTTTCTCTAAAAGCAATCAAGCAGAACACACATCAACACAACTTTGACATATCACAAAAAAATCTTGACTATTTTCTTCTATGTTTGTAGAATGTGTATAAGAGTATCTATTGTCTTTTTTTCATGCCCTTATGGTTAAAGATTATGTTTAAAGATTCCGATTCTCAAAAAAACAATTACCGCATTCGCACTGTTCGATATCCAAACATGCTTCTGCTTTTTGGAGGATCTCTGTTTGCAGTCTGCCTCATTCAAAAAATTGGAGCAACACAAATCATAAATATCTTATTTCCGATTCTGATTGGCATATCTTTGTATTGTGCCATTTTTTTCGCCCTCAGCACATTTCTCCAAAAAAATTTAGCTGTCGGAAAAATTTTGACCCTCTGGTCCGCCTCGAATTTTTTGTATGTACGCTTTCTGATATCTTCTCACGGTTATGATGCTCCTGTTTTATTTCTGCGATGCAGTGAAGATACCGCCCACAGATTATTTTATGTTTGGGCTGCAGGATTCTTATTTATTTTTATTTATACTTTCTGGAACCACTTTTCGTACAAAAAGACGCTGATAAAGAACTCCGAGATGGTAACCGACTCCCGTATCTGCAGCATATGGAATCGCTGTTGCCAGAAAATATCGCCGAAAAACAAATACATCCCCACTCTTGAGATCAGACGCACAAGACATGTTTCCACACCGGTTTCTGTAGGGTTGCTGTATCGAAGGATCACCGTTTTTCTTCCGTATGATGATTACTCCGATGAAGAATACTATTTCATTTTTCGGCATGAATTGTTTCACATTGTAAATCGTGATATTCTGCTGAAATTATATTTGCGAATCTGCTGTGCGTTATGCTGGTTCTGCCCGTTCGTCTGGCTTTCTGCCAAAAAATGTGCAGAAGACATCGAGCTTTACTGCGACCAACTTGTACTTCAAGATGCCTGCAAAGCAGAACGCAACACCTACGTAGAATTATTACTGTCTGTTCCTTCAAAATCTGTAGGACTGACCAGCAATTTATCATCCTCTGCAAAAAGCCTGCAAAGACGATGTGAACAAATTCTTCATCCAAGGAAAAAGAAAAAAGGGGTCTTCCTTGGATTTGTCGGAACAATGCTGGCGATCCTGCTTTCCGGCTCTGTAGCACTTTTAGGCCATCAAAATGATGTAAGTCATTTGATTTATTGCGAATTCACTACGATTCCGGAGATAAGCGCGATTTCTGTTTCCGAGATCAAAAACACACTTTATACAGACATCCCCGAAGAAGTAATAGAAAAATATCTTGGACAACTCCGTATTTCACCCATTTCCGGGGCACCCCGCAACAAAGAAGTCTTGACTTTTTTCTTCGAAAACAGTGATATTGTTTTAAATCTTGGTGAAAAATACTTAACTCTTATAAACCTAAATTCGGTAATACCGATGAACGATAAATATTTTTTGTTAGAAAGCGAGGTGGATACAGATTACATTCTGTCTTTGGTAGTATCGAAAATAGAGAGTAGTGAAAATTTTGAGTAAGAATACTAAAGGAGGAACAAAATGAAGCATAGGATTTTATCTTTTTTAACATGTTTAGTTTTCGTCTTTGCTTTTTCTTCGCAATGTTTTGCATCTGATAATTCTCCGTCCGGAATTGATGATGTTTTTGGTTGCAATCAAATTGCAGCACAGCTTCCTGAAGATGCAATTGTACAGTTTATAAATGGAGAATACCACATTTACGTCTCCGATATTCATGATGTTGACATCTTATTTGAAAGTCAAATTAATACGCAATCGGTAGATATTACTAATGTTTATGCGCCTGATGGTGGTTCTTATAGAAATTTTGGAGCACCCCCGTATTTAAATTCTTCTTGGCCATACTCCCAAGTTTACATGAATGCAAAAATCGTAAATTCTGTTTTGTATTATCTTCATGATTCTAGTTTGATGGAGGAAATCATGGAATACTGGTTAATGAATTATGCTGCTGACAGAATTGCTGCCATTATTAGTTCGACATACGGAATATCGATCGACGCTGTGATGGTCGGATTTTTTATTGATGTACTCTATTACTGTGGAACAAATATGCAATACAGTCTATTAAAAACCGCAAAAAACAATAGCAGCACTGGAAAAGTCTGCTTAACAAGAATGACAGAAAATGGATCTAGGTTTAATGTTTATACTCCCTGGAATTCTAATTATTGCCCAACAGAATTCGGAATCAATGCCACTTGGTATGATGGAGTATTTGATGTAAACTATGATAGTCAAAATAATCGTGTTGGTTTGGAAGATTGATCACTAAATAATCGTGTTGGTGAAAAAATCGATTTCTCTAAACTTTCGTGTTGGTAAACGACAAAAAACGATGATCGGCAAGATTCAATGGTGGTCTTGCCGGTCTTTTTTAATTGCCCCAATCCAGAGGTTTTGAGTAGCTTCCTCTTTCTTTTCCTTTGTACTTTTCGGAATGGAGCCTGGAAGTTAAGGCATAGGAAATATTAGGATTCAGAGCGTATATTACACGTTTTCTGAAGCGGTCGAAATTCTTTATTCCTCTGGAAACGTCAATGTATGTTCTGATCTTCCCATTAAGGTTTTCCGTATAGGCGTTTGAAAGCC
>JAZUDB010000078.1:0-12881 GCA_045639385.1 Anaerovoracaceae bacterium
TGCACGACTCCACTTTTAGGGGTACACTTCATGATACGGCGCATATATGAGCTTTTCAGGGAAATGCAATCTAAGATAACGCCGGAAACTATGACTCGGCACCGGCTTCGAATTTTCCCTCAGACGCTGCCGGCGCAAAAAAAGAGAAGCTCCCCCGCCAAAAAGGGCAGAGGAACTTCTCGATTATGCTTTACAAACGCCAGACATGCCCGAAAATGGTGGCCAAGTCAGCGTTTAAACAATTATTATATGATAAGCAGGTAATTGTCAATACATCTAACGGTGGTTTTCCGCAATAGTATGTGTACCGGAGGGCTTGTTTCCGGGCGCTTCTTTGCGATAGCTTTCCGGGGCTATTTTCAGCATTCACTCCGGAGGGCTTGTTTTCCGGGCGCTTCTTTTCCCCCTATGCTTGGCTCGACAGAATATGTTATAATATTGCAAAATAACAAATGTCGGCATTACACCGTGCCGTTCGCTTTTTCGGAAAGGAGCGTACAATGCAGCCAGGAAAATTTATGAAACAGAGCTGGGAAAGAGATTATTCCAAGTCCTGGGCACAGCCCGGCACCTTTGTGGCCATGATGCAGGCAAAAAAGGAGCCCATGCCTGAAAGACCTTATCCCGCCTATGAAAACTACCGCAGAAGCTTAAAGGGAGAACAGCCTTACTGGATTCCGTTCCGCAGCATAGAAGTGGAGACCGTATGGCCGGACGCCATCGAAGAGCATCCCGTCCCCGAAGTGGATGGCTTTGACTGGTGGGGCGTAGACTGGGTCATGGAGCCCAATGTGGGCGGCATGATTACCCGTCCCGGCACCCGTACCATTTCGGATTTCGCCAACTGGAAGGAAGAACTGGAATGGCCGGACATTTCCGGCGTGGATTTCGAAACCGACGGCAAGAAGCTTTCCGCCAATTATGACCCCAACCGCTATCATCAGTATGAGTGTGTAGAGGGCATGTTCGAACGTCTGCACGAGCTGATTCCTTTCGATGAATCGCTGCTGGCATTCTACGAAGAACCGGAACTTCTGGAAGAATTCTTTGCCAAGATGATCGATTACAAGATCGAGACCACCGAAAAGCTGCTGAAGTATTACGGCCGGGTGGACGGTGTTTGCTATCACGATGACTGGGGCACAGAAAAGGCCGGCTTCTTCTCCAACGAGATGTTCCGGGAACAGATTATGCCCCAGACCAAGCGCTACATCGATTTCCTCCATGCCAACGGTCTTCCCGTGGAGCTGCATTCCTGCGGAAGAAACACCCAGTACGTGCCGGAAATGATCGAAATGGGTATCGACGCCTGGATGCCCCAGTATCGCTGCAACGATATCGACTACCTGTTCGATACCTATGGCGACAAGATGAGCTTTACCGTTCCGCTGAATATTCCCGCCAACGCCGGAGACGACGAAATCCGGGAAATCATTAAAGCTTACGTGGAACGCTACGGCGTGCACGGCAACGTGGTTTGCTCTGCAATGATCCGCGACAAAGAGAAGAAGGCCTTTGTGGCAGAGGAACTATTCAAAATTTCCTTCGAATATTACAACAAAAAATACGGAAGGTAGAGATTATGTGGAACAGAAAAGAATTAAAAACAAAGGCAAAGGGTGCGGTCAAGAGAAACCGCTGGCTTTGCGTTCTGGTAAGTCTGGCAGTGGCGCTGCCGATGCTGGTAAGCAGCTACATCAGCACCAAAGCAGTAAAGAACAACATTGATGTGGAAGGCATTGTGCAGTCTCTTACGGGAGATGTTCTGGAAAATCCGGAAGTGGAAGAACTGATTGACTACCTCAACAGCATGGACGAGGAAGCATTTTCGCAGTTCTGCGCGGAAAATGATATTAATTCGCAGGAAGATCTGGAAGAGTGGATCACCGAGCAGCTGATGCAGATGAGCATCATGGAAGATCCTGAAGCGTATATAATGAATGTGCTGGCTTCCGTTGTTCCGGCTATAAAAGTATCGTTAAAGAGCTCCGGCGTTTCTCTGGTGGTGGAGATTCTGGTCTTCTCCGTCATTGAGGTGGGCGCCTGCATCTTCTTTATCCGCAACAGCCGGGAAAATGCCCAGGCAAACTGCCTGTTCGACGGATTTAAATCCGAACGCTACGGTACCATTGTGGTCGCCAAGCTTCTGGTCAGACTGTACGAATTCCTCTGGGGCCTGCTCTTTTTAATTCCGGGCCTGATCAAGCATTACGAGTATTACATGATCCCCTACATTCTGGCGGATCATCCGGAAATCGACCGCAAGGAAGCCTTTGCCCGCAGCAAGCAGATGATGCAGGGCAACAAGTGGAAGACCTTCGTTCTGGAGCTGTCCTTTATCGGCTGGTACATTCTGAACGGGCTTACCGCAAACCTGCTGAACATTCTCTGGATTGCACCGTTTAAGAACCAGACCGGAGCAGAGCTTTACCTGGCATTAAAAGGCGATGAACAGCCTCTCCGTGTGGAAACGGTCGGCGATTACGACTTCCCTCAGGAATCAGTCGGAAGCTACGATATCGTGGATTAACGAAAAAACAAAAACCCAGGGGACCCGCAGAGGCGGGTCCCTTTATATTGAAGAAAATCTGCTTTAGAGGTATAATAATCTGTCAAAGTATATCATTTCGGAAGGACGTCATATGAAAAACTATAAAGCATTGCAGAACGGAACGGATATTCGCGGAATTGCCCTGAAAATCGAAGGCGGCAAGGATGTCAATCTGACCAAAGAGGCCTGCCGGGACCTGTCCCTGGCCTTTGCGCAGTATCTGTCCGAACATTATCATAAAACCGACATTACCATTGCCGTGGGCCGGGATTCCCGGGTCACCGGCGCAGAGATTGCGGACGTTGTCTGCGAAAGCCTGCAGCAAGCGGGCGTAAAATGCGTGAATTTCGGCATGGCCACCACACCTGCCATGTTCATGGCCACCCAGTTTGACATGCCCAATGCGGACGGTTCCGTGATGATCACCGCCAGCCATCTGCCCATGGAGCGCAACGGTCTGAAGTTCTTTACCAGAGAAGGCGGTCTGGAAAGCGAAGACATTGCCGCGCTGGTTTCCTCTGCGGAAACGCTGGCTCCGGATTTTGCGCTGACAGCGGAGAAAAAAGCGGTGGAAAGCTATGACTTTATGACAGATTACGCAGCCCATCTGCGCCGACTCATCTGCAGCGGTCTGGATGCCGCGGAAGAGGACAAACCCCTGGCGGGTCTTCATATTGCGGTGGACGCGGGCAACGGCGCCGGCGGATTTTACGTATCCGGCGTGCTGGAGCCCCTGGGCGCAGACTGCAGCGGCAGCCAGTTCCTGGAGCCGGACGGCAGCTTCCCCAACCACATTCCCAACCCGGAAAACAAAGAGGCCATGGAGAGCATCAGCCGGGCAGTGACCGCAAACGGAGCGGACCTGGGCCTGATTTTCGACACCGACGTGGACCGTGCGGCGGCAGTCGCCAGCACCGGCAAAGAAATTGCCCGCAACGGCATCGTGGCTCTGGCAGCAGCCATTGCCTGCATGGGTCACCCGGGTACCACCATCGTTACCGACAGCATTACCAGCACCCAGCTGCACGCATTTTTAACCGAAAAGCTGGGCTGCAGCCACCTCCGCTTTAAGAGAGGATACAAGAACGTAATCGACAAGGGCATGGAATTGAACGCCGCAGGCACCGACTGCCAGCTGGCCATCGAAACCTCCGGCCACGCAGCCATGAAGGACAACTACTTCCTGGACGACGGCGCTTATCTGGCCACCCGCATCGTGGTGGAAGCGGCCAAGATGAAGAAGGAAGGACGGCACATCGAGGACATGCTGGAGGGCCTGGCGGATCCGCTGGAGGCCATTGAGGTGCGCTTTAACGTGCTGGCTCCGGACTTTGCGGACTACGCTCAGAGTGTGCTGGATCACATCGCGGCGGAAGCTCCCAAAAAGGAGGACTGGAGCCTGGAACTGCCCAACTACGAGGGCGTAAGGGTCAACGTGCCGGAGGGTTGGTTCCTGATCCGCAAATCCCTGCACGATCCGGTAATTCCGCTGAACGTGGAAAGCGACCGGGCCGGCGGAACCGCAGAAACCCTGGCACAGATCAAAGAGCTTTTATCTGCATTTACTCAGTTATCATAAAACCCGCAGGGCACAGGCTCTGCAAAACGAAAGAAACATACTATGGCTTTTACTCATCTTCACGTACATACCGAATATTCCCTGCTGGACGGTGCCTGCCGCATCGACAAGCTGCTTGCCCGCGCCCAGGAACTGGGTCAGACTGCCATGGCCATTACGGACCACGGGGTCATGTACGGTGCCGTTAAGTTCTACGAACAGGCCAAGAAGAAGGGGATTAAGCCCATTATCGGCTGCGAGGTTTACGTGGCTTCCCGCACCCGTTTCGACCGGGAAGGCGCCATCGACCGCAACTATCATCATCTGGTGCTGCTGGCCAAAAATGAAGAAGGCTATCAGAACCTGATCAAGCTGGTCTCCATCGCCTACAGCGAGGGCTTCTACTATAAGCCCCGTATTGACCACGACTGTCTGCAGCAGTATCACGAAGGCCTGGTGTGCCTGTCCGCCTGTCTGGCGGGAAAGGTGCAGGAATGCCTGAACCAGGGAAATTACGAAGGCGCCCGGGAAGAGGCCCTCTGGTTTAAGAACCTTTTCGGTGACGACTATTACCTGGAGCTGCAGGATCAGGGCCTGGAAGAAGAAATCGAGGTCAACAAGGGCCTGCGCAGGCTTTCCGCGGAGCTGGGCATTAAGATGGTGGCCACCAACGACGTGCACTATATCCGGCAGGAAGACAGCAGCGCCCACGACGTACTGCTGTGCATCGGCACCAAGAGCAGCCTGTCCGACCCCAACCGCATGCGCTTCGGCACGGACCAGTTTTACCTGAAATCCGAGCAGGAAATGCGCAATCTGTTCGCCGCGGTGCCTGAAGCCATCGACAACACCCAGGAAGTGGTGGACAAGTGCAATTTCGACTTTAAATTCGGCGAATACCACATTCCGGTGTGTCCCATTCCGCCCCAGTTCAAAAACGAGAACCAGTATTTCGAATATCTCTGCTGGACCGGGCTGGAACATCGCTACGGAACCACCCAGGAATATCCTTCCGCTTCCCGGCCGCTGCCGGAGGGCGAAATTTACGAAGATATGAGTCTCTATGCGCCTACGGTTTCCCAGGAGCTGAAGGACCGCATGAAATACGAAGTTTCCACCATCGGAAAGATGGGTTACGTGGGATACTTCCTCATTGTTTGGGACTACGTAAACTTTGCCAAGGGACACAACATTATGGTAGGTCCGGGCAGAGGCTCCGCCGCAGGGTCCATCGTGGCCTACTGCATGGAGATTACCGACATCGAACCCATCCGCTTCCAGCTGATTTTCGAGCGCTTCTTAAACATCGAGCGTGTATCCATGCCGGATATCGACATGGACTTCTGCATCGAGCGCCGGGGCGAGATTATCGAATACTGCAAACAGCGCTACGGCGAGGACAACGTGTGCCAGATTTCCACCTTCGGAACCTTAAAGGCCAAGGCGGTGGTCAAGGACGTTGCCAAGGTGCTGGAAGTACCCTTCTCCCGCAGTCTGGAGCTGACCAAAATGATCCCGGACGACCTGAACATTACCCTGGAACAGGCTCTGGAAAAGAGTCCGGACTTTAAAAACGCTTACGATACCGACCCGCAGGTTCAGCAGGTGGTGGACACCGCCAAGGTTCTGGAGGGTCTGGCAAGGCATGTATCCACCCATGCCGCCGGTGTGGTAATTTCCAATGCACCGGTAGATAAATACGTGCCCATGGTGGCCTCCGATAAGGGTCTTGCCACCCAGTACACTATGACCGAAATCGAGCACCTGGGTCTTCTGAAGATGGACTTTCTGGGGCTGCGCAACCTGACGGCCATGCAGGACTGTCTGCGTATGGTGAAAAAAGACACGGGGCTGGATATCGACCTGAACAAAATCGATTTCGACGACCCGGAGGTCTACAAAATGATTTCCGAGGGCAATACGGTGGGCATTTTCCAGCTGGAATCCGGCGGAATGACTTCCTTCATGAAGGAACTGCAGCCGGGCTGCCTGGAAGATATGATCGCAGGAATTTCTTTGTACCGGCCGGGTCCCATGGATTCCATCCCCAAGTACCTTTCCTGCAAGCGTGACCCCGCCAATATCAAGTACCTGACCCCCGAGCTGGAACCCATTCTGGCGCCGACCTACGGCTGCATCGTGTACCAGGAACAGGTTATGGACATCGTGCGGAAGCTGGGAGGCTACTCCTACGGCCGCGCCGACCTGGTGCGTCGTGCCATGTCCAAAAAGCATGCGGACGAAATGGCCCGGGAGCGGGAGTTCTTCATCAACGGCAAGCTGAACGAGGACGGTACCATCGACGTGCCCGGCTGCATCCGCAACGGCATCGACGTAACCGCCGCCAACACCATCTTCGACGAGATGACCAGCTTTGCGGCCTACGCGTTCAACAAGTCTCATGCGGCGGCCTACGCCATCGTGGCCTATCAGACCGCCTGGCTCAAGTGCCATTATCCGGCCCAGTTCATGGCGTCCCTGATGACCTATCCGGCAGGTCCGGATGCAGTGGCGGGACTGATCCGCAACGCGGGCGAAATGGGCATTAAGGTGCTTCCGCCGGACGTGAACCGTTCCATCAGCCACTTCACCACCGAAGACGGCAACATTCGTTACGGTCTTCTGGGCGTTAAGCACGTGGGCGAAGGCGTGGTGGAAGAGATCATTGCGGCCAGAAATCGCCGCATGCCCACGGATATCTTCGAATTCGTGGACGGACTGGACATTAAAAAGGTGAACCGCACCGGTCTGGAAGCACTGATCAAGGCGGGCGCTCTGGATTGCTTCCCGGGCAACAAGGCCCAGAAGCTGGTGAGCATCGGTGACCTGATCGACTCCGCCCAGAGTCAGGCGAAGACCGCGCTGTCCGGACAGCTGAGCCTCTTCGACATGGCAGAGGGTATGTCCATCAAACTGGAAAGACATCTGCCCAATGCGGCGGAATTTGATAAAAAGAATCTGCTGGCCATGGAAAAGGACATGCTGGGCATGTACCTGACCGACCACCCCCTTTCCGAGTACAAGGAAAAAATCGGGCGGATCACAGATATGGATACCAGCCGATTGGCCGCCCTGTACAAAGACCCGGACGACGAGGACGACCCCTTCGCCTCCTTAACCCAGGTGGATGACATCAAGGACGGGCAGATCGTTACCATGGCGGGCCTGATTACCGCCAAAAAAGTACTGCTGACCAAGAAGAATCAGCAGATGGCTTTTATCAGCATCGAAGATCTCTACGGACAGATCGAGGTCATCGTCTTCCCCAAGACCTTCGAGCGGGACCGTGCCAAGCTGGAAGAAGACAACGTGGTGGTGCTCAAGGGCAAGCTGGACCTGAAAGAGGACGGCAACCCCAAGCTGCTGGCAGACCGCATCGAGCTGATGGACGATTACAGCGGCGAATCCGCCGGCGGGAACCGACCCGTAAAGGTGAATATGGTCAAGATTGTCATCCCGGACAGTTTTGACGAAAACGAAGGGCTGGCGGCGTTCAAGAAGATTGCCAAGCAGCATCTGGGTGATATGCCGGTGGCCATTCTGGTAGCAAAAACAGGGAATAAATATAAGCTGGACTACAACCTCTGGGTGGACCCCTCCGCGGAGTTCCGCCGCAAGATCGAGGAAGTATTCGGCAGCGGATGTTTCAGATAGAAGGTTTAAAAAATGAGAGTAGGAATTTTAACAAGCGGCGGCGATGCACCGGGCATGAACGCCTGCATTCGGGCAGTGGTCAGAAGCTGCCTTTCCAAGGGAATGGATGTATACGGCATCTATCAGGGCTATCAGGGCCTTTTAAACGGTGAGGTGGAAAAACTGAATATTTCCTCCGTAGCGGACATTATTCATCGGGGCGGTACAGTGCTTCGTACCGCAAGAAGTGATGAATTCAAGACGGACGAAGGCCGGGCAAAGGGCTATGAAGTCCTGCAGAAGAACGGCATTGACGCCCTGGTGGTCATCGGCGGAGACGGTACCCTTACCGGCGGCCTGGAACTGGCCAAGCAGACCGGCATGAAGGTGTACGGACTGCCGGGCACCATCGACAACGACCTGGGCTATACCGACACCACCATCGGCTTTGATACCGCCGTCAATACTGCGGTCAACGCCATCGGCAATATTCGTGACACCTCTTCTTCCATGGGCAGAACCACCATTATTGAGGTGATGGGCCGCCACTGCGGCGACATCGCGCTGTACGCCGGTCTGGCCGGCGGTGCAGAAGACATTCTGATTCCGGAAGAAAGTTATGACATCGACAAAATCTGCGCCCAGATTTCCGCGGGCGTGGCAAGAGGAAAGCTGCACAGCATTATTCTGAAGGCGGAAGGAGTCTCCTTATCCACCCAGGCGCTGGCAGAGTTCCTGCAGCTGAAGACCGGCTGCGAAACCAAGACCGTTCTTTTGGGCTACATCCAGAGAGGCGGCAGCCCGTCCGCAAGAGACAGAGTGCTGGCTTCCCGCATGGGCTTTAAGGCGGCCGAACTGATCGAGGCAGGCGCGGAAAGCTCCGCCGTCGGGATTCACGGGGACGACATCGTGGCCATTCCGCTGGCAGAAGCGCTGGCCATGAAGAAGAAGTCCCACACGGATTTCATCGAAATCTGCAACGCCTTATTGTAATTTACAGGAGTTTTTATGAGAATTTTAACCGTAATCGCCGGTCTTCTGACCTGCGGAACCGGGGCGTTCTGCTTCGCCGTTTATACCAGCACGTTTTCCGACGTGGCATTTCTGGTAGGCGTGGTCATGATGATTTCCGGACTTTGCCATTGTCTGGCCTGGCTGCTTTCGGGCAGAGCACACCGGCTGACCGAAACCACCCTGGTAGAAGGAATCGTTACGTTCTTCTACGGCTTTGCCGTGCTCAGCAATCAGGTTACCGATTCCACCCTGTCCATGTTCTTCGGAACCTGGCTGACCCTGTGCGGCGTAACCCGGTTTTCCCAGAGCCTTTTCGTAAGCAGATTCAACGCCAGAGACTGGTTCAAAATCCTGCCGCTTTCCGCGGTGGGAACCATGCTGGGCGTGGTCATGATGCTGCCCTGGATCTTCAACAGCGTCATGCCTCTGATGCTGGTGGGCGGCGCCTTCCTGGTGACCGGCCTTTCCACCATTCTGTACGCCATGTACATGCAGGAATCCGGCAAGGAACTGGCCGAAGGAGAAGCCCGTGCCAAAGCCCGTGCAGACGCTAAGAAGGCAGAACGGAAGGCACAGCGTGCCGAGCAGGACAGACTGCGCAGCCTGTCCAAGGAAGAGCGGGATAAGGAAGAACGGCAGCGCCTGGCCCGGGAACGTCAGGAAGCCATTGCGCGCCAGGAAAAGAAAGAGGCGGAAAGACGGGCACGTCTGGAAGCTCTCCGTCCCAAGGAAGAGCACACCGTGCGCCTGACCGACGAAGAAACCGCAGCCATTCGGGCGGCGGCTCCCGAAGAGGATGACGTGGTGGAATGGACCGGAATTCCCAAGGCAGATGCAGCGGCAGCCGTTGCGGCGGCGCAAAAAACGGCAGCAGAGGCGGTGCAGCCTGAAGAACCTGCAGCTGAAGTTCCGGAAAAGGCGGAACCGGAAAAACCGGCAGCTGCGGAAATTACGTTCCGTCCGGTCTGGAACAAGCCGGAATCCATCCCCAGTGTAAGAATTGAAAGAGAACCCGAACCGGTAAAGGCAGAACCCAAGGCGGAAGAGCCCGTGATACCGGTAAAGGCTGTCAATCTGGAAGAAATAGAAAACGAGATCCCCATCATCACCTTCGAAAAGGTGGAGCTTCCGGAAGTGGAATACGTTTCCGAGAAGGAAAGCGTGGAGCGCACCACGGTAATGAAGAACCTGGATGAAATCAGGCTTCCCGAGAAGCCGGTGGTGGAATACGAAACCGTGGACCTGGACGAACTGGTGGCGGAGCCTCTGGCCAACAAAACCGCGCCCTCCGATCCCACAAGATTTACCCAGTCGCTGGATTTCAGCTGGATCGAAAAGCTGAATGCAGAGCTGAAAAAACAGGAAGAGTATGAAAAGAAATGAGTAAACCGGTAATGCTTTTGATTATGGACGGCTTCGGGATTGCCCCGGAGGGTCCGGGAAACGCGGTGACCAGTGCCGATACCCCCAATCTGGACCGGCTCTGGGCGGAGTGTCCCCACGGGCAGCTTCTGGCCAGCGGCAGGGCAGTAGGCCTTCCGGAGGGTCAGATGGGCAACTCCGAGGTGGGTCACACCAACATGGGTGCCGGCCGGGTGGTATGGCAGGAGCTTTCCAAAATTACCAACGAAATTGAAACCGGCGAGTTCTTCGAGAACCAGGTGCTTTGCGGTCTTTTGGACCGGCTGGCGGAAAAACAGAAGGAATTCCGGGCAGTACGGGGCGACAGCACCGACGGACGTCCCGCGGCCCTGCATCTGATGGGTCTGCTGTCCGACGGCGGCGTGCATTCCCACAACACCCACCTATACGCACTGCTGGAGCTGGCAAAGCGCAAGGGCATTCGGAACGTTTATGTCCACTGCATTCTGGACGGCAGAGACGTGCCGCCCTCCTGTGCGGAAAAATATATCGCAGAGCTGCAGGAAAAGATGCAGGAGATCGGGGTGGGCGAAATTGCCACCATCTCCGGCAGATTCTACAGTATGGACCGGGACAAGCGCTGGGACCGCATCGAAGAAGCCTACCGCATCTATACCGAGGCCCACGGACGTTCGGCAGAAACCCCGGAAGCCCTGCTGGCCAAGGCAAGAGAAGCCGGCGAAACCGACGAATTTGTAAAGCCGGGCATCGTGGCGCACTGCAAAGAATGCAGCTGCAAGCTGCCCTACTGCCAGAAGAAAGACCATCTGGTGCAGAGCGGCGACAGCCTGGTGTTCTTCAATTTCCGGCCGGACCGTGCCAGAGAAATCACCCGGACCTTCGTGGACCCGGACTTTGACGGCTTTGCCCGCAAGGTCGTGCTGCAGGATTTAAGCTACGTATGCTTTACCCAGTACGACGCCACCATTCCCAACGTGGAAGTGGCCTTCCCTCCCCAGAGCCTGAAGAATACCCTGGGCGAGTATGTGAGCAGCAGGGGCCTGCGCCAGCTGCGCATTGCGGAAACCGAAAAGTACGCCCACGTAACCTTTTTCTTTAACGGCGGCATCGAGGAGCCTTACCCGGGCGAAGACCGGATTCTGGTGCCTTCTCCCAAGGTGGCTACCTACGACCTGCAGCCGGAGATGAGCGCTCCGGAGGTCACCGAAAAGGTGCTGGAGCAGATCCGGGCCGGCAGTCAGGATCTGATTATTATGAACCTGGCCAACTGCGACATGGTGGGTCACACCGGCGTGTTTGATGCGGCGGTAAAAGCGGTGGAAACCGTGGATCTTTGCGTGGGTAAAATCGCCCGGGCCATCTCCGAAGCCGGCGGAAAGCTGCTGATTACGGCGGACCACGGCAACGCAGACGAAATGCTGGATGCGGACGGAAACGTGGTCACCAGCCATTCCACCAACCCGGTGCCCCTGATTTACCTGGACGGTGCAAAGGATGCGGCGCAGACACTCAAAAACGGCGCACTCTGCGACCTGGCACCCACGCTGCTGCAGCTGATGGGCCTGCCGGTTCCCGAAGAAATGGAAGGAAAGAGCCTTTTGGCATGATCAGAATACACGAAATCAAATTGAATGCTTTGGAGCAAACGGACGCACTCCCGGCAAAGATTGAACACAGACTCCATCTGCCTGCCGGCAACCTGGAGTCTTTCTGCATTGTAAAAGAGTCCGTGGACGCCCGGCAGAAGCCCAAGGTCTATAAAATCTACAGCGTGGATATTTCCGCCAAAATCGGCGACGAAAAGCTGACCCAATTGTGCAGAAGGGCAGGAATACGCTGTGAGGCGGCAAGCACGCCCAAATTCGAGATTTTGCCCCTTCAGGACCATTCAAGGCCCCGTCCCGTGGTGGTGGGCTTCGGCCCCTGCGGCATTTTCGCCGCGCTGACCCTGGCAAAGGCGGGGGCAAGACCCATCGTGCTGGAGCGGGGTGCTTCCATGGAGGGCCGCATTGCCGCGGTGGAGCACTTTATGGCCACCGGTGAGCTGGATCTTCATTCCAACATCCAGTTCGGCGAAGGGGGCGCAGGCACATTTTCCGACGGCAAGCTGACCACCGGCACCAAGTCTCCCTACCAGCGCTTCGTGCTGGAGGAATTCGTCAAGGCGGGCGCCGCAGAGGAAATCCTCTACAAGCAGAAGCCCCACATCGGCACGGACGTGCTGCGGAAGGTGGTGGTAAATCTGCGCAAGGAAATCGAAGATCTGGGCGGAGAGTTCTTCTTTGAAACAGCCCTGACCCGGGTGGAAATAAAGGACGGCAGGGTCTGCGCGGTGCTGGCGGAACGCAGTAATCCGGCGCCGCAGAAGCTTCGTATCGAAACCGACTGCGTGGTGCTGGCCCTGGGTCACTCGGCCCGGGATACGGTGCGCAGCCTCTACGAAGAGGGTCTGGACATGCAGCAGAAGCAGTTTTCCATGGGCGTGCGCATCGAGCATCCCCAGCGTCTGGTGGATCTGGCTCAGTACGGCGCACCGGCGGAAAAGCTGGGGCTGGAGCCTGCGGACTACAAGCTGAACGTGCGCACCAAAGAGGGCCGTGGGGTCTACACTTTCTGCATGTGCCCCGGCGGCGAGGTCATCAACGCCAGCACCCATGAGGGCTGCACGGTGACCAACGGCATGAGCAATTTCCGGAGAGATTCCGGCAAGGCAAACTCCGCCCTTCTGGCGGACGTGCGGCC
>JAZUDB010000079.1:0-4937 GCA_045639385.1 Anaerovoracaceae bacterium
TCACAAAAACATTATATCCTATTTATATAGTTTGTGCATAGCTTTATGTACAACCACTTTATTTTGTAGTATAATACACGAAATACAGCAGGAGTGCTGCTTTTTGCTGTGCAGAAAAGCATGCCCGATCATCCTCGTTATCAGGAGCAGATATGTCTACGAAATCCTTTAAAAAAATACTTGTGGCGAACAGAGGCGAAATAGCCATGCGTATTTTCCGTGCCTGCCATGACATCGGAATCCAGACCATCGGCATTTATTCCAAAGAAGATACCTACAGTTTATTCCGTACGGTTGCGGACGAATCTTATCTGATCGGTGAGAATTTAAGCCCGCTGGCCGTATATCTGGATATTCCGTCCATTATCGAAGAAGCAAAAAAACGGGGCGCGGATGCCATTCATCCCGGCTACGGCTTTTTGAGCGAAAACGGTGATTTTGCCCGGGCCTGCGAGGCTGCGGGAATTAAGTTTATCGGTCCCTGCTCCGAAGTTCTGGACATGATGGGCGATAAACTGGCGGCAAAGCAGATGGCCATTGAATGCGGCGTACCGATTATTCCGGGAACCACGGAGCCATTAAAGGATGGAGACGAAGCCGTGGCTCTGGCGGTAAAATTCGGTTTTCCGGTTATTCTGAAGGCTGCTGCAGGAGGCGGCGGACGCGGCATGCGGCGCTGCGACAACGAAGAAGAAGTGCGCACCAACTTTGCCATGGTAAAAGACGAGGCAAAGAAGGCTTTCGGCAACGACGATATATTTATGGAAAAGTTCCTGGTCAACCCCAAGCACATCGAAGTGCAAGTGCTGGCGGATGAACAGGGCAATGTGGTACATCTCCACGAGCGTGACTGCTCGCTGCAGAGAAGATACCAGAAGGTGGTGGAATACGCACCGGCCTTTACGGTGCCCCAGAGTGTCCGGGACGCCCTCTACGAAGATGCGGTAAAGATCGCCAGACACGTGGGCTACACCAACGCAGGTACGCTGGAATTCCTGGTGGACAGCGACGGTCACCACTACTTTATTGAAATGAACCCCCGCATTCAGGTGGAACATACGGTTACCGAAATGGTGACCGGCATTGACATTGTCCGGGCGCAGATTCTGATCGCAGAAGGTCTGCCGCTTTCCGATCCCCGTATCGGCATCGGAAGCCAGGAGGACGTGCGGGTCAACGGATATTCCATCCAGTGCAGAGTTACCACGGAAGATCCCACCAACAACTTTGCCCCGGATACCGGAAAGATTACCGCATACCGGAGCAGCGGCGGCTTCGGCGTCCGTCTGGACGGCGCTATTGCCCGTACCGGTGCGGTGGTTTCTCCTTACTACGATTCGCTGCTGGTAAAGGTCACCAGCTGGGACAATACCTTTGAAGGCGTCTGCAATAAGGCGGCCAGAGCTATCCGGGAAATGGAAGTGAAGGGCGTAAAGACCAACATTGCCTTTATTTCCAACATTCTGCAGCATCCGGTGTTCCGCTCCGGCAAGTGCTACACCAAGTTTATCGATGAGGCGCCGGAACTGTTCGTCTTCGGTACGGATCATGACCGGGCCAGCAATATGCTCAATTACATCGCGGAGAAGATCGTAAAAGAGGGCGCCAGCCATAAATTCTACGAAGCACCGCGCTTTGCACCGGTCACCGGTGTGCGTCCGGAAGGCTTAAAACCCATGCTGGACAAGGAAGGTCCGGAGGCGGTCTGCCGCTGGATCCTGGACCAGAAGAAGCTGCTGATTACCGATACCACTTACCGGGATGCCCACCAGTCGCTGCTGGCCACCCGGGTGCGTACCAGAGATATTCTCAATTCCCTGGATGCCACTTCCGAGATTCTGGGCGATGCATTCTCGCTGGAATGCTGGGGCGGCGCCACCTTCGACGTGGCCTACCGTTTCCTGCACGAATCTCCCTGGGAGCGTCTGGATTTAATGCGGGAAAAGTGCCCCAATGTGCTGCTGCAGATGCTGCTGCGGGGTGCCAACGCCGTGGGATATACCAACTATCCGGACAATGTAATCCGGGAATTCGTAAAGGAATCCGCCCGCTCCGGTATTGATGTATTCCGCATTTTCGACTCTCTGAACTGGATTCCGGGCATGTCGGTTGCCATGGACGAAGTCCGCAATCAGAATAAGATCTGCCAGGCGACCATCTGCTATACCGGTGACGTTCTGGACGATTCCAGAGACAAATACACCCTGGAATACTACGTGAACATGGCCAAAGAGCTGGAGAAGATGGGTGCTCACATGCTGGCCATTAAGGATATGTCCGGACTGCTGAAGCCTTACGCGGCAAAGAAGCTGGTAAGCGCCTTAAAGCAGGAGGTTGGCATTCCCATTCAGCTGCACACTCACGATACTTCCGGCAACCAGGTGGCAGCGCTGCTCATGGCGGCGGAAGCCGGTGTGGACGTGGTGGACTGCGCCATTTCCTCCATGGCTTCTCTGACCAGCCAGCCGTCTCTTAACGCGGTAGTGGAGGCGCTCCGGGGCACCGAAAGAGACACGGGCCTGGATCCAGACCGTCTGCAGTACTTAACCGAGTACTGGGAGGATATCCGCAAGCGCTACGACAGCTTCGAATCCGCCATGACCTATCCCACAACGGATATTTACCGCTACGAAATTCCGGGCGGACAGTATACCAACTTAAAGCCGCAGGTGGAGTCTCTGGGACTGGGCAGCAGATTCCGCGAAGTAAAAGAAAACTACCGGGTAGTTAATCAGATGGTGGGCGACATCGTCAAGGTAACTCCGTCCTCCAAGATGGTAGGCGATCTGGCCATCTTTATGACCCAGAACGATCTGACGCCGGAAAACATCGTGGAAAAGGGTGAAGCGCTGGCCTTCCCGGATTCCGTGGTCAGCTATTTCTCCGGCATGATGGGTCAGCCGGAAGGCGGCTTCCCGGAGGATATCCAGAAGGTTGTATTAAAGGGTCAGCAGCCCATCAGCTGCCGGCCGGGCGAACTGCTGCCGCCGGTGGATTTTGAAAAGATCAAAGAAGAACTGGCCGATGTGTGTCCGGACCCGGATCTGCGCACCGTGCTCAGCTACTGCATGTACCCGGACGTTCTGCGGGATTATCTGAAGAAAAAGCACGAGTACAGCTACATCGTGAAACTGGGCAGCCACGTGTTCTTCCACGGTCTTGCGGTGGGCGAAACCAACAAGGTGACCATCAACGAAGGCAAGGTGCTGGTGATCAAGTATCTGGGCCTGGGCGATGTGGACAAGGACGGCATGCGCACCGTAAGCTTTGAGCTCAACGGTATCCGCCGGGACGTAAGTGTTCCGGATGAAGAAGCCCAGAAGAGCCTGATCAAGGTTCCCATGGCGGATCCGGAGGACAAGAGCCAGGTAGGCGCTTCCATTCCGGGCGCGGTCAGCAAGATTTCCGTAAAGGTGGGTGATCCGGTGGAAGTGAACCAGCCGCTGCTGGTCATCGAAGCCATGAAGATGGAAACCGCCGTTACCGCAAGAATTGCCGGTGTGGTGGAGAAAATCGAAGTGAAGCCCGGCGACAATGTAAAGGGCGGACAGCTGTTGATGACAATCAACACAAAAGAATAGTATAATAAGGGTGCCTTGCGGGGCACCCTTTTAATTTTTGCACGAAATTCCGGGAGGATACTATGAAAGATTCTGCATATCTGATTCAAAACCTGGGCTGCGGATTTTACAGCCTGAAGTCCGTGGATTCCACCAATAACTTTGCAAAAAAGATGTTTCTGGGCAGCGAACTGGCGGTTTTTGCAGACAGTCAGACCGGGGGCAGGGGCCGGCAGGGTCACAGTTTTTATTCGCCGGAAGGCGGCATTTATTTTTCCTGGGCCGTGCCGGAAAAAGCTGCGGCGCATCCGGAGCTGCTGACGGTAAAGGCTGCGGTCTGCGTGCTGCAGGCGCTGGAAAAGCTTACGGGCAAGGAATACGCCGTGAAGTGGGTGAACGATATTTTCCTGGGTGACCGGAAGGTCTGCGGCATTCTCTGCGAGTATTGTCCCGGCAACGAATACGGAAGCCGGGAAGGTTTTTACGTCTGCGGCGTGGGAATCAACACGTCTTCGGAAGGCTTTCCGGCGGAGCTGCAGGAACTTGCGGGCGGCATCGGAGAAATCGACCGTGCGGAGCTGATCTGCGAGGTGATCAACGCGCTTCGCAAAGAGACGGATCCGGTGGAAATCGTAAAAATTTACGGTCAGAAATCCTATCTTACGGGAAAGGAAGTAAGCTACATGCTGAACGGAGAAGCAAAAAGCGGCAGAGTGCTGGGCGTAAACGCATCCGGCAATCTGCGGGTGCTTTCCGGGGACACAGAGGACGTGCTGAGCGCCGGAGAGGTAAGCGTAAAAAGGGTATAGGATAAAATATACAGGCTTGTTTTACTCTCTCCTGTATAAGTACAATTTGAATGAGCAGTGGTATACCTTTCAGGAAAATGCGTTATCAACCATCGCAAAGGATTGGTGTTTCCAAAACAATATTGCAGTAACAAGCCGTATTAAATTAAAGCAAGATATGGAGTAATACTATTCAATAGAAATGCAACTTCAAGTTGCGAAAATGCAAATTGACGTTGGTGGAAATTGTACAGTAAAAACGCCCCCTGCACAAAACGACAGTTGTGCAAGGGGTGTTTTTTGATTCCTTAATCTTCTGCAAAAAAAAAATTGAAAACCCATTGACATCTATATCGGTCTGCGATATACTCTGGTTACGATATATCGGTTTGCGATATATCGGCAGTCGAAAGGAATAAGGATATGAACGAAAGTATTGCGCTTACCGAATCTACGTATTACATCCTGCTGTCTTTGTATAAACCCCAGCATGGGTACGGTATTATGCAGCAGACGGAAGAATTGTCAGGGGGCAGAGTAAGGCTTGCCGCAGGCACTCTTTACGGGGCACTGAACTCCATGCTGGATA
>JAZUDB010000080.1:0-3166 GCA_045639385.1 Anaerovoracaceae bacterium
AAGAAAGCTGAATTAAATCTTCAGTAATACAACTGATTCATAAGTAAGTTATCAGCCGAAAGAATCCGGAAGCAGAGAAATCTGCTTCCGGAATTTGAAATTATAGGGAAATATGATAAAAGTTAGCTTTTTTGCCTATTATAGGGATAAAGAATACGCCGGATGCAAGGAATTAACCATGGAAACGCCGGAAAATCTTCTGGAACTCGGAAAGATTTTAAGCGACAAATTCGGAGATACTTTCAGAAATGAGTTCTTTTCCCCGGATGGAAACGACATTGGGGAAAGAACCATCGTGTTTATCAACGGAAGAAGTGTGAATTTCCTCGGGCGTTTGAATGCACCCATCAAGGACAACGATCACGTGTTGATTTTCCCTGTAGTGGCAGGCGGCTGATTATCGTATCGAAAGGCAGAAAAAATGCAGATTTCAACTGAAGAAATTAAGAACATATTAGATAAATATCCTCATGAACAGCGCTATGCACTGGCCATCATGCAGGATATGCAGAGAACCTTCAACTACATTCCCAAGGAAGGAATGATTGCCGCATCCGAACATATCGGAAGCCCGCTTTCTTCTCTTTATTCCATGGCAACCTTCTATAAGGCACTTTCTCTGAATCCGAAGGGAAAGCACATCATCAAGCTTTGCGACGGTACTGCCTGCCATATCAGAGGAGCAAACAACCTGGTCAACGGCGTTAAGTCCATTCTTGGCATCGGCGACGGCCAGACCACAGAAGACGGAATGTTCTCTCTGGAACTGGTGAACTGTCTTGGTTCCTGCGCACTTGCACCGGTTATGGTGGTAGACGAAGTGTACTACGGAAAGATGACTCTGGAAAAAATGCCGGAACTTCTGAATTCTTTTAAAGAGGAGGCTGCGGAATAATGAAGACGATACTTGTTTGCTGCGGAACCGGCTGTCTTGCCAACGGCAGCATGAAAGTTGCGGAAACATTCGAAAAGCTTCTTGCCGAAAAGAATGTATGCGCAAAAGTGGAATGCGAAGTTAAGAAAACCGGATGCAACGGTTTCTGTGAAAACGGTCCTCTGGTAAAGATTGAACCGGACGATATCGCATATTACAAAGTTAAGCCCGAAGACGTAGAAGAGATCATCGATACAACCATCGTAGGAAACGAACTGGTTCAGAGACTTCTGTACAAGGGAAGCAACGGAGAAAGAATCGTTACCCAGAAGGATAATCCTTTCTACGCTCCCCAGATGAAGATTGCTCTTCGAAACATCGGTAAGATCGTTCCTACCAACGTAGATGAATATATGTCTACCGGCGGTTACGAAGCTCTGAAAAAAGCTTTAAGCATGACGCCGGAAGAAATCGTTACCGAAATGGAAAAGTCCGGACTCCGAGGAAGAGGCGGCGCAGGATTTCCCACCGGAACAAAGTGGAGAACCGCCATCGGTTATGACAGCTTCCCGAAGTACGTATGCTGCAACGGCGACGAAGGCGACCCCGGTGCATTTATGGACCGTTCCATCCTGGAAGGTGACCCCCACAGCGTACTGGAAGGTATGGCTATCTGTGCTCTTGCCATCGGTTCCGAAGAAGGATTCCTCTATATCCGTGACGAATACAGCCTTGCTGTAAACAACGTCAGAGAAGCTATCGCACAGGCAGAAGCAAGAGGCATTCTCGGTGACAACGTTCTCGGAAGCGGAAAAAAATTCAAACTCTCCGTTGTAAGAGGCGGCGGCGCATTCGTATGCGGCGAATCCACCGCACTGATGCAGTCCATCGAAGGTAAAGTAGGTGAACCGAGAGCAAAGTATATCCGTTCTGCACAGAAGGGTCTTTGGAATCAGCCTACGGTACTCAATAACGTAGAAACACTGGCTAACGTTCCGTACATCATTCTCCACGGCGGAGACAACTATGCAAAGGTCGGTACAGATACATGCAAGGGTACCAAGGTATTTGCTCTTGTAGGTAAAGTAAAGCGTACCGGACTTGTAGAAGTTCCCATGGGCGTAACCCTTCGTCATCTGATTTATGACATCGGTGACGGTATCCAGGGCGACAGACCGTTTAAGGCGGTACAGACCGGCGGACCTTCCGGCGGATGTATTCCTGCCTCCATGCTGGATGCTGCGGTAGACTTTGATACCTTAAGCAGCTATGGTGCCATGATGGGTTCCGGCGGAATGATCGTAATGGACGACAGAAGCTGCATGGTGGAAGTTGCCCGTTACTACGTAAAATTCCTCTCCGAAGAATCCTGCGGTAAGTGCACCCCTTGCAGAGAAGGTCTGCGCCAGCTTCTGGCCATTCTGACCGACATCTGCGAAGGCAGAGGCAAAGAAGGAGATATTGAACTCATGGAATCCATCTGCGAAACCATGCAGGACAGCTCCCTCTGCTCCCTGGGAAAATCTGCACCGAACCCGGTACTCTCTACACTGAAGTACTTCAGAGACGAATATGAAGCACATATCAAAGAGCATCGCTGCCCGGCCGGCGTATGCAAGGAACTGACCCGCTTCGAAATCGACAAGGATGCCTGCAAGGGCTGCGGCGCATGCAGCAGAGCATGCCCCACCGGCGCAGCAACCGGCGAAAAGAAGATGCCGCACGAAATCGATCCTGCAAAGTGCATTAGCTGCGGCAGCTGCCGTGAAGCATGTAAGTTTGGTGCAATTATCACGAAAGGCAGGGACGAATAATGATTATTAAGATTAACGGAAAAGAATGCGAATGCGAAAAGGGTGAATTCTTACTTCAGATTGCCCGCAGAAACGGCATCGAAATTCCTACACTCTGCCATCATGACAGTCTTCCCGGACAGGGCGCCTGCAGACTTTGCATTTGCGAAGTCTTTGAAAGAGGAAGAGGAAAAGTTGTTGTTTCCTGCGTATATCCGGTAGAAAAAGAATGCGAAGTAGAAACCGACAACGAAAAGATTCGCCGTCAGAGAGGCATGATTCTTGCACTTCTCAAGGCACGTGCTCCGGAAAGCGAAGAAATCGCTGCTCTTTGCGAAAAGTATAATGCACCTGTCATCGACAGATTCATTACCATCGACAAAGAAAAGTGCGTACTTTGCGGACTTTGTGCAAAGGCCTGCGGAGAACTGGGTGCAGGAGCCATCTCCACCGTCAACAGAGGCGTTATCAAGGCTGTTTCCACACCGTTCAATGAACC
>JAZUDB010000081.1:0-2826 GCA_045639385.1 Anaerovoracaceae bacterium
CAGAAGGTCCTTGCCTTCTTCGACCTGAATTTTCTGGTCATTGTTCAAAATCGTAACGGTAAATGTATTCATAGGTCCTCTCCTTTTCTCTTTTGTGATACAATAATTCGGGACATACTTTAACCTAATAACCCACATATATTATAGCATAATGATAGTTAAAGCATACGCAAAAGTTAATTTTATTCTTAACGTTCTGGGCAGGCGCCCGGACGGCTACCACGAAATCGAAACCGTGTTCCAGGCCATAGGTCTTTTCGACAAGGTGCGGGTGACCCCCGGACCCTACCGGGAGCTTCCCTTCGGCCGGGAGAATCTGGCCTGCAAAGCCCTGCGGCTGATGAAGGACTACTACGGTCATCCCTTCGAGGACTACTGTATCGAAATCGAGAAGAACATCCCCGAGGCAGCCGGTCTGGCGGGAGGATCCGCAGACGGGGCGGCGGTCATGACGGCCCTGGCAGCCATCTGGGGCATTCCCGTGGACGACAAAATGTACGCGCTGGCGGCGGAGCTTGGCTCCGACGTGCCCTTCTGCCTGGCGGCGCAGAACGGTTTTCCTGCGGCCATTGCCCGGGGCAGAGGCGAAAAGCTGGAATACATCGCGCCCACGGACTGCATGGTGGAGCTGAAGCTTTCCGAAGTCCGGCTGGCAAACAAAACTGCCCGGGTTTACGGGGCGCTGGAGCCGGAGGACTATGCAAAACCCTTCGATACGGCAGCCTTTGCCGGGGCGGACAGCCTTCCAGAGAAAGCGGCGCTTATGGGCAACCATCTGCAGGCGCCCCTGGAGCGGCTGACCGGGATTTCGGCACCGGGCTGGATTCTGTGCGGGGCGGGTCCCACATATTTTCGGGTGTGGTCCAAAGAACAGGCACCGGAGGGTGCAATCCCCACCGTTTTATGATATAATGAACAATACCGCTTAAAGGAGGTACAAATATGGCAAAACAGCGTATCGGCGTTTTTTTCGGCGGAAAATCCGGCGAACACGAAGTATCCAGAGTGTCCGCAACTACCGTCATCAACAATATTGACAGAGAAAAATACGATGTAGTGACCATCGGCATTACCAAAGCAGGGGAATGGCTCCTGTACGAAGGTCCCATCGAAGCAATCGCTCCCGGAGACTGGGAACAGAAGGCCAGAGAAGACCTGGCAAAAGATCCGGAGCACTTTGCGTTCTCCCTTATGGGCGGTCTGGGCAGAAAGCTGACCGACATCATCGACTTTGCTCTTCCCATTATGCATGGTCCCAACGGCGAAGACGGTACCATTCAGGGCGTGTTTGAACTGCTGAACATCCCCTACGGCGGCACCGGTGTGGTGGGCTGTGCGGTCACCATGGATAAAATCGTGGCCAAGGAAGTTTTTGCGGATGCGGGTCTTCCCCAGAGCAAATACATTGCCTTCCACAGCAGCGAAATCGGCGCAGAGCTTCTGGAGCGTCTGGACCGGGAGCTGAGCTATCCGATTTTCATTAAGCCGGCCAATATGGGTTCTTCCGTGGGCATTACCAAGGTAAACAGCCTGTCCGGTCTGTATCCGGCTTTAAAGCTGGCGGCCAAGTACGATTCCCGCATCGTGGCGGAGAACGGTATTGACGCCAGAGAAATCGAAATCGCAGTCATGGGCAACGAAAGCCTGAGCTTCGGCGCCATCGGCGAAATCGTACCCGCCGCAGACTTCTACGACTACAACGCAAAATACAACGACGACAATTCCAAGCTTCTGATTCCGGCACCTCTTACCGGAGAGCAGGCAGCAGTCGTCCGGGAAATGGCGGGCAAGGCCTACAAGGCAGCCGCCTGCTGCGGATTCTCCCGGGTGGACTTCCTGATGGACAAGAACACTTCCGAATTGTATATCAATGAAATCAACGCAATCCCCGGATTTACCAGCATCTCCATGTTCCCCATGCTGATGATGGAAACAGGCCTGACCCTTCCGCAGATTGTGGACAGAATTATTGAATTGGGATATGAAAGATATAGTCTTAAAAATAACAGGTAAGACCCTTTCCGTGCTTCCGAAGCCCCCGGAGGGACAGGAAGACGACGCCATCGAGTTCATTACCATGGGCACCCTGGCGGTAAACGGTGAAGAAACCAGCATCTGCTACGAAGAAACGGACCTGTCCGGGGTCAGCGGGTGCAGAACCACGCTGAAAATTCGTCCGGGCAAGGTGCGTCTGGAGCGCAGCGGCGAAGTGCTTTCCGACGATTCCGTTATGGAATTCGAAAAGGGCAAACGCTTTACCGGCACTTACGAAACGCCCTTCGGACCCATCGGCATGGAGATACTCACCAACAAGCTGACAGGGCTGGAACACATCGGCAACAATACCGACCGGCTGAGCATCGAGTATGTGATCAGTCTGAAAGGTCTGCTGGAAGCCCGCAAGGAGCTGAACATCGAGGTAAGGGGAGAGAGACGCTGATATGAGCAAAAAGAAATCTGGGAAAACATTGGCAGCGAGAATTCTCGCACTGGTTCTGGCCGCGGTCATGCTGGGCGGGGTGCTGTTTTATGCAATAATGTTAATTGGAGGAAAGTAATAATGGCAGAAGAAGAATGCAAGCACGAATGCGAATCTTGCGGACTTGATTGTGAGGAAAAAGAAGCGAAAAATTTCAATATTTTCCGCGCCTATCTGAATAAGGAGTCCAGCGTAAAGAAAGTTATCGGCGTTGTTTCCGGCAAGGGCGGCGTAGGCAAGAGCATGGTTACTTCCATGCTGGCCGTGGAAGCTTCCCGTCTGGGCAAGAAGACCGCAATTCTGGACGCGGATATTACCGGACCGTCCATTCCGAAGGCGTTCGGACT
>JAZUDB010000082.1:0-2196 GCA_045639385.1 Anaerovoracaceae bacterium
AAAACCGCATTTCTTTCCGAAAATCCGCAATAAAAAACCGCATCCGGCGCATCAGGAGCGTAATTCAGCCTTGTTTGTGCCGTATCGGGCTTCTATAAAACCGTGCAATGTCACAAACATAAAAAAAGACCCCATTTGTCATTAAAAGATCTCATTTCTAATGACAATTTTTCCGAAAATAGGCTTTCTTGACATTATGACCGTCAAAAGAAGCTTTTTCGAGAGACATTCCTCTGTAATTCGCCCAAAAATGAGGGAAATAATGACAAAACCGCCTGGTTTTATAAATTCTGTCATTATGACCGGTATTTTAAGGCCGCATACGGGAATTCGCAAGACGCCCGCCGGTATTTTAGGGCCGCATACGGGAATTCGCAAGACGCCCGTCGGTATTTTAAGGCCGCATACGGGAATTCGCGGGTCATTGCATGACTGTTTATACAAAAAACCGCATCCGTCTGGATGCGGTTTTGTTTTTATTGGACACTGCGATTTCGGCGGCCGGTTTATCAAACGCAACAGGCTCGGCGGCCGGTTTTATCTTGCGGCCATAATTCTTTCGATTTCGTCCGGGTCCTTGGGAATGGCGGCGGTCAGCACTTCGCAGCCTTCCTCGGTAATGAGCAGGTCGTCCTCGATGCGGATACCGATACCCTCTTCATCGATGTAGAGGCCCGGTTCATCGCTGATGACCCAGCCCGGCTTTAAAACCTCGCCCCGCCGGGATGCGTCGTGGGAATCGATGCCCAGAGAATGGCTGACGCTGTGCATGTAGTACTGCCGCACCTGGCTCTTGTCCTCGATCAGCCCCAGCTTTACCAGGCCCTCGCCCAGAATGTCGCAGGTAAGGGTTTCCAGGTCGCCCAGGGTGACCCCCGGAGCCGCCTTCTCCGCCACCGCCTTATTGGCGGCCAGCACCAGCTCGTAAACCTGACGCTGACGGGCCGTGTATTTCCCGTTCACCGGATAGGTGCGGGTGACGTCGCTGCAGTAGTTCTCGTAGGAAGCACCCAGGTCCAGCAGAAGCAGGCTGCCGTCTGCCAGCTCGTCCCGGTTGGTGTCGTAGTGCATGCTGCAGGCATTTTTGCCGCCCGCCGCAATGGTGGGAAATGCCAGACCGTCGGCGCCGCAATACATGCAGCTGCCCTCGAAAACGGCCTGGGCCTGATATTCCTTCATGCCCGGCTGCAGGCGCTTTAAGACCTCTTCCAGACCCACCCGGGTGATGTCTGCGGCCTTCTTCATGCGGGCAATTTCTTCTTCGTCCTTGCACTCCCGCAGCGGCAGAATCAGGCTGCGCAGGTCTTTGATCTGCACCGCCGGATAGAGCGCGGCGAATTCCGCTGCCTTGGCTGCGTTGTAAGTGGGCAGGTCCTCCGCATTGTAGCGGTAAATATCAAAATAGGCGCTTTCGATTTCGTAGCCGCCCAGAATGCGGCTGATGGCACTGTTAAAGTCGGTCACATAAGACACGGTATCGATCTGTGCCTTTTCCTCGACCTCCGCTTTGCGGGGCATTTTGCCCGTCCAGCGCTCCGTAAAGTCGTCCGCTTCTTCGATGAACAGGGTCTCGGTCTTGCGGCCGGCGTATTTGGCCAGCAGCAGGATCATACCCGCCCGGCTGTAATCGGTCAGATAATAGAAATTGCTGTTGACCGCAAAAGGCAGGTATTCGTCTTCGTTGCCCAGGGTCTCCCGGCCGGCATACAGCACCGCAATGCTGTTTTCCGGCATGCTTTCCAGCAGCGCCTGCCGGCGTGCTTTGAATGCGCTACTCATAATTTTACCTCCGAAATAGGATTTGCCGGGATTTGCATCCCGGCAGTTTTTTATTCATTGCGGTCTTTTTTCACCTTTTTCTCCAGCTGAATCAGTTTTAAGCCGGTGTTATAGAAGTCCTTGTTGGAGCATCCCGCTCTGCCGCCGCCGGCGCAGGCACAGGCACAGGCGCAGGCACAGGAAGATGCGCAGGCGCAGGAGCTGTGAGCGCAGGAACTGTGCACGCAGGAGCTGTGGGAGCTGCTGTGGGAAGAAGAGCTTCCGCCGCCTCTGGGGCCGGAACCGCCTCTGGGACCGCTGCTTCTGGGCGGCGTGTTCACCACGATGGGGGTCACATGAACCCGGATATAGGTATTGGGGGAAGAGGAATAGCGGAACACGCCCTCGGTGGTGTACTTTTCCGGATTCTCCACTTCC
>JAZUDB010000083.1:0-2513 GCA_045639385.1 Anaerovoracaceae bacterium
GACCGTCTTTGCAGATTCGTTTGTATCCGGTGATCGTTTTGCAGCTGCAGCCCATACAGGCGCCGAAGCCGCAGCCCATGCGTTCTTCAAAACTGAATTGTCCGGAGGTTTTTGCGGCCTTATATACCGCCTTCAGCATGGGTTCCGGACCGCAGGTATAAACGTAGGAATAGTTCTCCGGCAGCGCGTCCGTGGCAAAACCCTTTACGCCATAGCTGCCGTCTGCGGTGGTGACCGTTACGCAGCAGCCCAGAGCCCGAAATTCGTCTTCACAGAAGACTTCGGCGGCTGTATTGAATCCAAGGACAACGGATACTTTTTTTCCTTCAGAAAGGAGCTTTTTTGCCAGATAGTAAAGCGGAGGCACACCCACGCCGCCGCCCAGAAGCAGCGGTGCATCTCCGGACTTTGCGGTATCGTAACCGTTTCCGAGACCGGTCAGAACCTGCAGCGTTTCGCCGGGATGCATGCCGGACATCTGCTTTGTGCCTTTTCCCACCACCTTATAGATGATGCTAACACTGTTTTCGTTCAGGTCGAACACGGAAATAGGCCGGCGCAGGAACAGCCCTTCCAGCCTGATATTGATAAACTGTCCGGGGCCGGTAATTTCGCTTACGTCCCCTTCCAGCTTCATTTGATAAACATTGGGGGTCAGCGCCCTGTTTTCCAGAATGGTAAATACGGAATCTTTCATGGACTCTCCTTATGCGTCAATGGTGGAAATGGTCAGCGTGGTTTCTTCCAGTACGTCCAAAAGTACTCTTACGGTGTCCAGGGAAGTGAACATGGTGGCATTGTTTTCCGTGGCGGTCTGACGGATCTGATATCCGTCCGTAGCCTTGTCGGAGGCCCCTACTTCGCTGGTATTGATGATGTATGCAATATGACCCTGACGGATGGACTCCGGAATTTCTTCGCTGCCGTCGCTGATCTTGGCCAGCACTCTGGTGCGGATACCGTTTTCCTTCAGGAATTTTGCGGTGCCGCTGGTGGCTTCGATGTTAAAGCCCAGGTTGTAAAAACGGCGGACCAGAGGAAGTGCCTCTGCCTTGTCGTTGTCTGCCACGGTCACAAACACGGTGCCGTAGTTCTGCAGATGGGTTCCTGCCGCCTGCAGTGCCTTGTACAGTGCGCGGTTCAGCTTGTCGTCGTAACCGATGGCTTCGCCGGTAGACTTCATTTCCGGGGAAAGGTAGGCATCCAGGCCCTTGATCTTGTTGAAGGAGAATACCGGCACCTTTACGTAGTGGCGCTGTTTTTCCTCCGGATAGATGGTAAAGATGCCCTGTTCCCGCAGCGTTTTGCCCAGAATAACCTCTGTGGCGATGTCTGCCAGAGAGTAACCCGTTGCCTTGGAAAGGAACGGTACCGTCCGGGAAGACCGGGGATTTACTTCGATGATGTATACGTTTTCATCTTTGTCTACGATGAACTGGATGTTGTACAGGCCCACGATACCGATGCCCAGACCCAGTTTCTTTGCGTACTGCAGAATAATGCCCTTTACCTTATCAGAGATGGAGAAGGTCGGGTAAACGCTGATGGAGTCGCCGGAATGAATACCGGTGCGTTCCACCAGTTCCATGATGCCGGGCACGAAAACGTTCTGTCCGTCGCAGATAGCGTCCACTTCCACTTCCTTGCCCTGGATGTATTTATCCACCAGAACCGGCTTGTCCTCGTCGATTTCCACGGCAGTGCGCAGATAATGACGCAGCTGTTCATCGTTGGCAACAATCTGCATGGCTCTGCCGCCCAGTACGAAGGAAGGACGAACCAGCAGCGGATAGCCCAGAGCGTGGGCCGCTTCGATACCGTCTTCGATCTTTGTTACCGCCTTGCCGTTGGGCTGCGGAATGTTCAGATCCAGCAGCAGACGCTCAAAGCTGTCCCGGTTCTCCGCCCTGTCGATGGCTTCGCAGTCGGTTCCGATGATCTTAACCCCTCTGTCCACCAGAGGCTGTGCCAGGTTGATGGCGGTCTGTCCGCCCAGAGAGGCAATAACGCCTTCCGGCTGCTCATAGTCCAGAATGGCCATTACGTCTTCCGGGGTCAGGGGTTCAAAATACAGCTTGTCCGCGGTGGTATAGTCTGTGGAAACGGTTTCCGGGTTATTGTTGATGATAATGGCTTCGTATCCGGAGCGCTTGATGGTCTGCACTGCGTGCACCGTGGAATAGTCGAATTCCACACCCTGACCGATGCGGATGGGGCCGGCACCCAGCACCACCACCTTCTTCTTGTCGGTGTGGATGGACTGATTGCTTCCGGTGTAGGAAGAATACAGATAAGCGATGTACTTTCCGGTGTGGAGGGTATCCACCATGCGGAAAATCGGTACGATACCGTTCTTCTTGCGCTTTTCGTATACTTCGATTTCCTTCAGGTTCCAGAGAGATGCAATGTATTTGTCGGAGAAGCCCATAATCTTGGCTTCCTTCAGCACGGAAACGTCGTTGACCCTGGCCAGCAGTTTCTTTTCCATGTTCACGATCTTTAAGAAGGATTTC
>JAZUDB010000084.1:0-15003 GCA_045639385.1 Anaerovoracaceae bacterium
GCTGCTGCTTGCCGGGCCGGAAATCATCCAGTGGAATTCATCCACAGTGCCGAGGGCGGAATGAATATCTTTGGTTTTCAGAAGGGTCAGGGCCTCTTCCACAGAAGACGCATAATCCAGCACAAACCGGCATACTTGGCCGCCGGTCAGATCGTCTTCAGTGCTTTCCGTGTGGGACAATTTACCGTTTTCACCATAGGGGATCACGTTGACCTGAATGCAGACACCGGCATCGTTGATGCCGTCCACCGTTACAAAGGGAAGCTTTGCATAGTTTTCTGTGCCGTCTTCGTTGAGGATAAAGCTCAGATCTGCCACACCCACGCTTGCATGGGGACGTTTTTCGGTAACGGCTGCATGGATAATGCAAAGATCCGTGTCGGCATATACCCAGTCGTAATTTCTGCCGCGATACTGTCCGTTCTGAACCCCGGAACAAGAGAACCCGGCTACCGTGCCGGCCTCCGGATTGTCCCATTCAAAATCCGTAGTGTATCTGGTTTCGTACAGATGATCGGCGATTTTTTCAAGATGCGGAAGATCGCTGTCTTTTGGGTCCGGTTTTTTTCCGGAGGAACAGCTTGTCAGGCAAAGTGCAAGCACAACAAGGGCTGCAAGCAATAAAGCAATACGATTTTTTTTCGTCCGATTGTTTGACATTATTTTGGTCCTTTCTTTTCACAACTAATGTAATTATATCATAAACGGGCGACGGGGCAAAGCCGCGGGTAAATGGGCGGGTCCGCCTCTCGCCCGAGTGTAACGCTTTACAAACTATCTTATGATATAATAAAAACGTAAATACCTTGTCCGGCGTTTTTTTCGGACGCAGCACCAGACCTACAAGGAGCACTTATGCCTAATACACAGACAGAAGCAAGAAAAAATTTAAATAAACACATAGATGAAATGAATTCGGCGGAGTACCAAAACTACCTGAATTCGCTGGACGAACAGGAAAAGAAAAAGTTCGAAACCTACCTGCAGGCGTTAAAAGACCTGAACAATCTGACGGACCGGTTCTACCGCACGGATGCGGGTCACATCAACCTGAACGAAGAGACCTATCAGCAGCTGATGACCTCTTATTCCGCTGCGTTAAAGACGGGCGGCGTGTTCGAAAACAGTCCGGTGCCGGAAGGCATGAAGCAGACGATCCAGGCGGTGCAGGACCTGCTGATCAAGGACTACGGCGAGCTTTCCCGCGTGTCTGTCCGGGACGAAGTCATCTCTCTGCCCATGGTCATCGACCGGGCCAGAGGCCTGGCGGTACAGGCGCCCAACCGGAAGATCGACAGCGTGGGCGGCGCGTTAAGCACCCGCATGAAGGTCTCCGTGCTCAACGATAAGGGCAAGCGGGTAGACGGATTTTTTACGACCCACAGCAATCTGGAGCTGGTAAAGGATTTGGCCCGGGCAATGGGCAGTACTGCGGCGGAAATCGATACCGTCATTGCGGCCAAGAAGGCTGCCAAGGACCAGTCCGGCGACATAAAATATCTGAAGGTTGCGGCGGAAACCCTGCGCAAGTACAGCGACCCGAAAAAAGCGCAGACCCTGTTCAGCCCCAGCAAAATGAGCGATAAGGACGTTCCCTGGACCATTCGTGACACCTGGGACGAATACAAAGCCGCATATAAGGCAAAACCGTCCTTTATCGATTTTCTCGATGTGGTGGATACCAGATTCGAGATGTGGCGTCTTCTTGGCGTAGGCGAGGATACCGCCGAAGAAATTGCGGCCAGAATCGAGTTTACCAAACCCGTCAAAAAGCCGGCGCCGGGAGCTGCAAAAACGCCCTACGAAATCATAGCCGGTCTGAGAAAGTCCCTGAAGGGTGTTCAGATGCAGGAGTCCATATACAAACACGTGCTGAATGTTTCCGACGGAGCAAATATTTCCCGCAGAAACTGTGCATTTTCAACGCTGGCAGGTCTTTGCGGCGTTTCCGGCCTGGTGGCAGGGGCGCAGCTGATGACCATTCAGCAGAACGGTAAGACCATCGAAGGCGTGTTCATGGAGAATGCCAAGGGCATGGGGGCCGGTGCGTTTAACATGGGTCATCCCATCGTAAAGATGACTGCGGACGAGTTCGTTACGCCCCAGGCAAGAATGGAGCTTGCAGCGGTTCAGCTCGTAGACTATATTGGTCTGAACGCGGACCGTCATACCGGAAATATGAGCTATATCACCAACGAGAAGGGTCAGCTGGTAGGCATCCAGTGTTATGATAACGACTCTACCTTCGGTGAGAAAATTCCGGACGACAACCGCAAGACCCACGTGCTGGCGGCGCTGGACAATATCAAGGTCATCCCCCGGGCGATGGCGGATCGTTTAAATGCTTTGACGCCGGAAATGCTTCGCGCCGCGCTGCGTCCGGACTTAAATGACAAAGAGATCGAGGCAACCTGCCAGCGTATGGAAAAGGTCAAGGCCCGTCTCGGCAAAGAAATCAGAGTGGTGGAGGTCGATGAATGGAAGGATCTGTCCATGAAGGAACTCGCCATGCTGAATGATAAATCCGAGCAGTACTACGACTGGACAAAAGAAAAGAATATTCCGGAGCCTGCGCTGAAAAACAAGACGGCAGCCGCGGTGGTAAACGCCACCAAGAACGGACTGAACTGCAAGAATATCTTCGAAACGGTACTGGTGGTTCCCACGAGAGTCCGTGCCCAGCGCCGGGATAAGATCAACGAAATCATGGCACATGAAGATTTCAGACGCTTCAGTGTCGGGGATCTTTACAAAAACAAAGAATACCTGCCCACGTTCAGGCAGTATGCCGAGAACAAGATCGATGCTGCCGGTGCGCAGGCCTACGGGGACGATGCCATTCCGGAACTGCCCCAGTTTACGGACGTAATGCAGACCTTTACGGTTCCGGGCGTGCATCCGGGCGAAAACGCAGAGCTGGCTCAAAAATGGCTGGCCCAGCTGAGAAAGCCCGTCAAGGAGGCCAAATTCCAGGAAATCAACCACAGAATTACGGACGCCATCGGCCGACTTGCCGCCATGAAGGGTCAGGACGCTGCGGACGCGGAATTCTACAAGAATTACCGGAAGGAAATGCGGACGCTGCTGAAGGATGCGAAGGACTATCTTGCCCTGCGGGTAGAGGCGAAAAAGTCGAAGAAGGACCCGGTATCGAAAACGCTGGGCGAAATGATTCTGCATCTGCAGACCCAGGTTCCACTGGTATCTGCCGCCCTGAAGGAGGACCACGAAAGACAGATTCTGCAGACCCTGGATCTGGCTCACGGCATGGAAAAGCACATCGATGCGTTGGAAGAGCGGGTCAATCTGTACTGCACCAAGGATCCGGAAACGAAGCACCTGGTTCCCAAAGAGAATGTGCCGGAACATCTGGCCGGTTATGCGGAAATGGCCCAGGCAGGTCTTCAGGACCTGATCGATTTGTCCCAGAAAGGCGGATTCGATGCCATGAGCAAGGCGCAGAAAAATGCGTACTACGAGGCTGTGGCGAATTGCTTTACGCGCATGCTGGCCTTTGAGCAGGCGGAGTATAACCTGAAAAATCACGTAGAACCGGATACCCTGGCCCTGCAGAGTCAGACCGAAGAAGACCGGCGGATTACGGTCCGCACCATGGCCGCCGACGCCAACCTGAGAAAAATGTTGGGCATTACCGGCGAGTTCTTAAGACCGGAGCACCTGACCGCGTTCTGCGCAGATGCAAAGTCGGTAAGCGGTGTGTTCCAGCAGCTGACGAAGGTCCGGGCTTCTATGGCCAAGCGCGATGAGATCGAAAAGAAGAACGTGGAGATCTCCGACAAGCTGCAGAACATGCGGGATGCCGCGGTGGCTGACGCTGCGAAAAGAAAGCAGGAGGCGGAAGCGAAACGGAAGGAACGCATCCGCCAGAGAAATGAACAGCTGGCCAAAGAACGGCAGAATGCCGGCAAGGACGGCGCTGTAAACGAAGGAAAGGACGGCGCTGTAAACGCAGGAAAGCCGGCGGGCAATAATCCCCCGGCAAAAGATAACGACATGAAGATCAAGGACGCAAATCAGGGCGGAATCTCCATGCATTCGTAGGGTTTTTATGAAAGATTGGAACGAAATAACGGTCATGCTGAAAATGACCAAAAATGAGGCGATCCGGCAGCTTTCCCGGGCGGGATACGCAGAGGAATGCAGTTACCGGATTCACGATTACTATTACATCTCCGAGGCCGCGGATCTGGGCAGAGATACGTTGACCCTGCTGAACGAGATGGTGCTGATCCGGGTGTTCGACGACGCGGTAAAGCTGACCGTAAAGCATAAGGTTTTCGGTGTCGGCGGGGAAATTCTTTCCCAGTCCAACACGGACCTTCCGGTTCCGGATTTTGCCCGGGCGGAAGAATTTTTGTCGGCGCTGGGATATAAAAGGCTGATGGAAATCCGGGATGACGCCTGCATTCTGAAAAAAGACGGGCTGGGCGTTGTGGTGGAGGACGTAAACGAGGGCAGCTGGCTGATGCTGGAAATCGAGGAAAACGAACAGTATCCGGAGATTGACCTTCTGAAGAAAAAGCTGGACGAAACCGGCCTGATCTATGATTCCGGCGATTATTTTGTAAAAAAAGCGCAGCTGGTTTACGAGCAGCAATTCTTAAAACGATGAATTACACCTACATTCTGCAGTGCAGCGACGGCACATATTACTGCGGCTGGACCAATCATCTGGAGCAGCGGGTCAAAACCCACAACGCGGGGAAGGGCAGCAAATATACCAAGGCCCGCCTGCCGGTGCGCCTGGTTTACTATGAGGAATTTGAGACCAAAGAAGAGGCCATGAGCCGGGAATGGCACATCAAGCGGCTGACCCGGGCGGAAAAAGAAAAGCTGATTGGAGCAAAAACTCCTTTATGAGCGTGATATGCAGTTAAAAAATCACCTTGCTTTGTGCACCTGCCGGGAGCATGTACAATTTTGCGTACATGCTCTTTTTGTATACTTTTGTTGTAAGGCGGTTGTTGTAAGGCGAACAGTGCATTCGATATTTCGCCGGAGGGGAGGAATGCAGATGACAAGAGTGTTTTTTGATATGGACGGGGTAATTGCGCAGTACAAAGAGGTCCCCCCGGAGGAACTGTACCGGGAAGGGTATTTTGCGCAGCTGGAGCCCTGTTTTGAATGTATCGGTGCCCTGGCCCTGCTGGCGGCGGACCCCCAGATCGAGGTGCACACCCTTTCCGCGGTGCTTCCGGACAGCAAGTACGCCCTGGCGGAAAAGCAGGCTTGGTTCGACCGTTATTTAAGACAATACGAGATTACGCCGATTTTCATGTACTGCGGGGAAAGCAAGCGGGAGAAGGTGCCTGGCGGCATTCTTCCGTCGGATATTTTAATCGACGACTACAACGAGAACCTGCGGGACTGGAGCAAGGAGGCCGTTGCCATCAAGTTTCTGAACGGGATCAACGACCGGCACGGTTCCTGGCAAGGGGCAAGGGCCGGGGGCAGCGCCGCAGAGATTGCGGAGGCCGTCTACGGGCAGATTCGGAAAGTTTCATAAAAGAAAGGCTTGTTTTGTGATACAATAAAGCGTCAATCTGAAGCTTTACGGAAGGAATTCCGCGATTTGTATGAAAAAGAAACGTAAAAAAATAACGGTGATATTTTTAAGGCTTATAATACTGGGAATCGTTTTTGTGCTGACCAGCAATCTGATTCTGCTGGCCAGGGGCAGAGTGCAGCTGGTTACGGAGGAAGAAGCTGCGGCGCGGGACAATCAGTGCATTCTGATTCTGGGCTGCGGCGTCTGGGCCGGCGGCGTTCCCAGTCACATGCTGGAAGACCGCCTGAACGAAGGCATCCGCCTTTACGAAGCCGGGGCCGCGCCGAAAATTCTGGTCAGCGGGGATCACGGCAGCTCATCCTACGATGAAGTCAACGTAATGAAGCAGTATCTGATGGATGCGGGCATTCCCGGCAGCGACATTTTTATGGATCACGCTGGGTTCTCCACCTACGAAAGCATTGTCCGGGCGAAAAAGGTTTTCGGCGCGGAGAAGATGGTGGTGGTCACCCAGAAGTTCCACATGGCCCGGACCCTGTACCTCTGCCGGCATTTCGATATCGATGCGGTGGGCGTAAATTCCGATCCCCGGGAGTACCGGGACGCGCTGCGCTGCAGCATCCGGGAGTGGGCTGCCCGGGAGAAGGACATTCTGTACTGCCTGCTGAACGTGCCTCCCACGTATCTGGGCGAACCCATCGACCTTTCCGGAGACGGAAACATTACCAACGACCGCTAGGTGCTTTCGCTCAGGCCTTTTCGCCGCAAAGAAGCGCTTCTGCGGCATTCCGGGCATCCTGCAGGATGCCTTCCACGTCCGCACCCCAAATATCCAGGCCTTCTGCCTTCAGGCAGAAGGTTTCTTTCACACCGAACATATCGCAGAACAGGCTGCGGACGTATCCGTAGCCGAAGGCGTCATTCACAATGGGACCGCCGGCGGTGGTCACGTAATAGAGCTTCTCTGCTTTGCAGAAACCGATGGGGATGCCTTCTTCGGAATAGGTAAAGCTCAGGCCGTTGATGGTCACGGCTTCCAGGTACTGCTTTAAAACCGCCGGGAAGGACAGGTCCCAGTAGGGGGCGGCAATCACGATGACGTCTGCGGAAACCATTTCTTTTGCCAGGTCAAAATAGGGGTCTTCGAAGTTTTTTGCTTCGCAGCAGGCGTTGCGCCAGTTCAGTTTTTCTTCGCTCAGCCGGGGCAGTTCCGCTGCATATAAAGAACGGACGGTAACTTCGCCGTCCAGCTTTTTCAGAAGGCAGTCTGCAAGCGCTCTGGTGCGGGAGTCTTTTCTTGCCGCTGCGTCAATAAACAGTATTTTTTTCATGATCGGGTCCTCTTTTTTCCGCCGATGCGGCGAAAATCTTTTATTTTTGTGATAGGATTGTATATAAGAAGGAGCTGCATTGTCAATATGGTGAAAACGGATTTTGTAAAGGTAAAAGAATATATCAAAGACATCGAGGTGGAGCTGCGCTATGCCACGAAGGACAATTTTACGGGGCAGAGAATTTACGATTTTACGGATGCCTGGCTTCGCTTCGGTACGGTGCAGAAGCTGGAAAAAGCCCAGGAAATTCTGCGGGCCCAGGGTTACCGGCTGAAAATCTGGGACGCTTACCGGCCGGTCTACGCCCAGTTCGTGCTTTGGGACGTCTATCCGGACGCCACCTTTGTAGCGGATCCCACCACCGGCTATTCCGACCACAGCCGGGGCAACACCGTGGACGTAACCGTCATCGACAAGGACGGCCGGGACATTATCATGCCCACGAAGTTCGACAGTTTCAGCTCCAGAGCGGACCGGGACTACCGGGATGTGCCGGACAAGGAATCCGTGGTCAACGCCTGGATGCTGCAGGAGACCATGATTGAGGCCGGTTTTATCCCTTACAAGGACGAGTGGTGGCACTTTTCGGATGAAGAGGTGTACGAGGTGGAAACGGACTTTCTGCCGAGAGGAAAATAGCCGAGGAATCGCTATACAAATACCAGCTGCATCAGAATCATGCAGCATGCGGTGCCCAGAACGATGCTGAGCAGGGTGTTTTTCTTCCACACGTAGCTGAGGGCGGTGACCAGCCCGGCAATCAGCTGGGGCAGGAAGTCTGCGGCTGCTGCAAAGGAAAGATCTTTCAGGCAGAATACCACCAGCATGCCCATGATGGCGCAGGGAAGTACGCTGCCCAGATAGCTGATGATTTTCGGTACTTTTCCGCCGTCCGAAAAGATCAGAAAGGGCAGAAACCGCAGCAGCACCGTGACGGCGGACATAACCAGAACGGAAAGGAATGCACTGTTTTGCGTCATTCTGCGCCTCCTTCCGTGTGGGATGCACTGTCCGGAAAACTCTTCCGCGCCGGCAGCAGGCAGAGACCTGCGGTAATCAGGAGCATGGCGGGAATCAAGAATCGATCACTGCCGAAAACAAGAAGACAAAGCAAAGAAGACCCGACGCCGATGAGAGCCGGCCGGTGGTCTTTTTTTTCTTGCCACTGCTGCACGAAAACCGTAATAAAGAGGGCGGTGAGGGCAAAATCCACGCCCTTGGTATCGAAGGGGAGCACGTTGCCCAGAAGAGAGCCCAGTACGCTGCCGCCTACCCAGTAGGCGTGGTCAAACAAAGAGACCAGAAAACAGTAGCGGTGATAATCTTCCGGAGATACATCCGGGTCGGCGCAGACCAGCGAGTAGGTTTCGTCGGTGAGGGCAAAGATCATGTAGGGCTTTTTCCGGCCCGCACCGGCGTATTTTTCCACCATGGAAATGTCGTAGAACAGATGCCGGGCGTTGACCATCAGCGTGGTCAGGGCGGTGGTCAGAAGCGATGCGCCGCCGGTCAAAAGACCGATGCCCACGAACTGCATGGACCCTGCGTAAATAAAAAGGCTCATGCCCAGGGCCCAGCCGACGCCGTAGCCTGCGCTGCGGAGCACGATGCCGAAGCCCATGCCCAGCACCAGGTAGCCGCTGAGTACCGGAATGCTTGCCAGAAAAGCTTTTTGAATTGTCTTCGCGTTGTTTTTCATCTTGATTGGATTATAGCCGCAGAGACGGCAAAGTCAACAAAAACCGCCGGGGCAGCCCCTCCTTTCCTGCAAAAAAATTCATAATTTTATCAAAAACACTGCGGAAAAGAGAAAAACAGGGGAAATAAATCAAACTATTATAAATTATATGCGATTTCTTTATGCTTTCTTATTGAAAAACTATAAAATTTCAACTATTATTAGATTGACTAATTTTGATATTCAGAAAGAAAGGAATAATTGATATGGCAGACATGACCCCAAAAGAAAATTTTATGGCTGTAGTTAACGGCCAGATGCCGCAGAGTGTTCCCTACTTCAACATGGGCAGACCTTTCCCGGACGGAAGTGAACCGACTCGCAGCGTATCTCCGATGTTATTTAATGATACATCCAGAGGACCCAACGGTGGTGTGGACCCCTGGGGTGTTACTTACGTTTCCAACGAAGAAACCGGATTTGCATCCATTCCGGAACCCAATCACTTCATCCTGGACGACGTTACCAAGTGGAGAGACGTTATCAAGGCACCGGAAATTCCGGATGTAGACTGGGAAGCTATGGCAAAGGCCGATTATGCAAAGGCAAACTTCGACAGAAGCACCAAGGCAGTATTCTCCGGTGCCGGATTTATGCCCTTCCAGCAGCTGATTGCATTCATGGGATTTACCGAGGGTCTCTGTGCTCTTTATGAAGAACCGGAAGAAGTAAAGGAACTGCTCAACTGGATGGCAGATTTCTATGTACCGATTATCGAAAAGACTCTGGACTACTACAAGCCGGACTTCTTCAATATTGCTGATGATACCGCAAGCAAGTACAACCCGTTCTTCTCTCCGGAAATCTACAAGGACATTTTCAGACCGATCTACGACAAGCTTGCAAAGCCGGCAAACGACAGAGGAATTCCGATTGCATTCCACAACTGCGGCAGATGCGAAGACTTCCTGGATGACATGGTAGAATTCGGTGTAAAGCTTTGGGAACCGGCACAGGTTGACAATGACCTGGATGCAGTCAAGAAGAAGTATCAGGGCAAGCTTGCATTCGCAGGCGCCTGGGAAACCGCAATGTTCGTTGACTGGCCCAACACACCGAGAGATGAAATCATCGAATCTGTTCATAACACCATCGACAGATATGCGCCTAACGGCGGATATATGTTTAAGGCTGGCGTTCTGCAGCAGGCTGGCGACAAGCTCGGCGCAGAACTGCAGATCTTCATCCGCAACGAAGCTCTCAAGTACATGGATCACTACTATGAAAGATAGAGTGACTGCTCTGTAAAAAATCAAGCTTCGAATGCAGAATCGAAAACAGTAACCACGTAAGTCAATATGCCCGGACTGCATTTTCAAAACCGCAGTCCGGGTTTTTTATTCAAAAGATATTATACAGAAGGACGTGAAAACAATGGCAGATATGACCCCGAAAGAAAATTTTATGGCCGTAGTTAACGGAAAAATTCCGCAGAGCGTGCCGTACTTCAACCTTGGCAGACCTTTCCCGGACGGAACGGAACCGACCCGCGGCGTCAGCCCCAATCTTTTTGCCGACGGCTCCAGAGGACCCAACGGCGGCGTGGACGCATGGGGTGTAACCTATGTATCCAATGCAGAGACCGGATTTGCATCTCTTCCGGAACCGGGCAACTTCATCCTGGACGACATCACCAAGTGGAGAGACGTCATCAAGGCTCCGGTAGTTCCGGATGTGGACTGGGAAGCCATGGCAAAAGCCGACTATGAAAAAGCAAACATCGACAGAACCCAGAAGGCAGTATTCTCCGGCGGCGGATTCCAGCCGTTCCAGAGACTGGTATCCTTCATGGGCTTCTCCGAAGCACTCTGCGCACTGTATGAAGAACCGGAAGAAGTCAAGGAACTGCTCAACTGGATTGCAGACCTTTACGTACCCATTATCGAGAAGACCCTGGATTACTACAAGCCTGACTTCTACACCATTACCGACGATACCGCCAGCAAGTACAACCCGTTCTTCTCCGTGGAAATGTACAGAGACATTTTCAGACCGATTTACGACAGACTGGCAAAGCCGGCAAACGACAGAGGCATTCCGATTGCATTCCACAACTGCGGCAGATGCGAAGATTTCCTGGACGACATGGTAGACTTCGGTACAAAGCTTTGGGAACCGGCACAGATTGACAACGATCTGGACGCCATCAAGGTAAAGTATCAGGGCAAGCTTGCATTTGCAGGAGCCTGGGAAACCGCAATGTTCGTTGACTGGCCCAACACCCCGAGAGATGTAATCGTCGAATCCGTACACAATACCATCGACAGATTTGCACCCAACGGCGGATATATGTTCAAGGCAGGCGTTCTGCAGCAGGCAGGCGACGCCCTCGGCGCAGAACTGCAGGTATTCATCCGCAACGAAGCCCTCAAGTACATGGATCACTATTACGAAAGATAGGAAAGGACGGACAATATTATGGCAGACATGACCCCAAAAGAAAATTATATGGCTGTAATGAACGGACAGATTCCGCAGAGTGTTCCCTATTTTAACTCGGGAAGACCCTGGCCGAACGGCAATGAGCCGACACGTGGAGTAAACCCGCAGTTATTTAAGGACAATTCCAGAGGACCCAACGGCGGAAAGGATGCCTGGGGCGTAAATTACGTTTCCAACGCAGAAACCGGATATGCATCCATTCCGGAACCCAACAACTTTATTCTGGATGACATCACCAAGTGGAGAGACGTTATCAAGGCTCCGGAAATTCTGGACGTAGACTGGGAAGCAATGGCAAAGGCTGACTATGAAAAGGCCAAGATCGACAGAACCCAGCAGGCCGTATATTCCGGCGCAGGTTTACAGCCGTTCCAGCAGCTGATTGCATTCATGGGCTTCTCCGAAGGTCTCTGCGCACTGTACGAAGAACCGGAAGAAGTTAAGGAACTGCTGAACTGGATGACAGACATCTACGTTCCGATTATCGAAAAGACACTGGATTACTATAAGCCGGACTACTTTGCTCTTACCGACGATACCGCCAGCAAGTACAATCCGTTCTTCTCTCTGGAAATGTATCAAGACATTTTCCTTCCGATTTACCGCAGACTTGCACAGCCGGCACTGGACAGAGGCCTTCCGCTTTCCTTCCACAACTGCGGCAGATGCGAAGACTTCGTTCCGGACATGGTCGACCTGGGCGTAAGACTCTGGGATCCGGCACAGATCGACAACGACCTGGATGCCATTAAGAAGAAGTATCAGGGCAAGCTGGCTCTGGCAGGCTGCTGGGAAACCGTTATGTTCCAGGATTGGCCCAACACCCCGAGAGAAGAAATCATCGAGTCCGTACACCAGACCATCGACAGATTCGCTCCTGGCGGCGGATACATGTTCAAGGCAGGCGTTCTGCAGCAGGCAGGCGACACCCTCGGCGCAGAACTGCAGGTATTCATCCGCAACGAAGCCCTCAAGTACATGGATCACTACTACGAAAGATAGAGCCGAAAACCTGTAAACATAATTCGTATACAGAACTGCTGATAACAAAGAGAGGACAAAACAATGGCAGACATGACCCCAAAAGAAAATTTTATGGCTGTAATCAACGGTCAGATTCCGCAGAGTGTGCCTTATTATAACCTGGGAAAAGCATTCCCGGACGGTTCGGAAGCCACGCGTACCGTAGCTCCGGATCTTTTTCACGATCATTCCAGAGGCCCCAAAGGCGGCGTTGACATTTGGGGTGTAACCTTTGTATCCAATGCGGAAACCGGTTTTGCCACCATTCCGGAACCGGGCAACTTCATTCTGGATGACATCACCAAGTGGAGAGACGTCATCAAGGCTCCGGAAGTTCCCGACGTGGACTGGGAAGCGATGTCAAAGGCAGACTTTGCCAGGGCAAACATCGACAGAAGCCAGAAGGCCATCTTTGTAAAGGGTGATTTCCAGCCCTTCCAGAGACTGGTTGCCTTCATGGGATTCTCCGAAGCGCTCTGCGCACTGTACGAAGAACCGGAAGAAGTAAAGGCGCTGCTGAACTGGATGGCGGATTTCTACGTACCCATCATCGAAAAGACCCTGGACTACTATAAGCCGGACTTCTTTACCATTTCCGATGATACCGCCAGCAAGTACAACCCGTTCTTCTCGCTGGAGATGTATCAGGATATTTTCCGCCCGATTTACGATAAGCTGGCCAAGCCCATGAACGACAGAGGCATTCCGATTGCCTTCCACAACTGCGGCAGATGCGAAGACTTCCTGGACGAGATGATAGACTTCGGTACAAAACTCTGGGAACCGGCACAGATCGACAACGATCTGGACGGCATCAAGAAAAAGTATCAGGGCAAGCTGGCCATGGCCGGCTGCTGGGAAACCGTTCTGTTCCCGGATTGGCCCAACACCCCGCGGGAAGAAATCGTCGAATCCATTCATAAGACCATTGACAGATTCGCCCCCAATGGCGGATATATGTTCAAAGCAGGCGTTCTGCAGCAGGCAGGAGATGCCTTTGGTGCAGAACTGCAGCTGTTCATCCGCAACGAAGCCCTCAAGTACATGGATCACTATTACGACAGGTAGAAGGTCGGGCGTTCCGCCTGAACCGGATAAGAATAAAATAACAGAGAGTAAGGAGGATAAAAACTATGGCAGACATGACCCCTAAGGAAAACTTTATGGCGTGCATTAACGGACAGGTTCCGCAGAGTGTTCCGTATTTCAACATGGGAATGCCCTGGCCGGACGGAAACGAACCGAGCCGCGGCGTTACACCGGACATTTTCCACGATACTTCCAGAGGACCCAACGGCGGTGTTGACCCCTGGGGCGTAAACTATGTTTCCAACGCAGAAACCGGATTTGCATCTCTTCCGGAACCGGGCAACTTCATTCTGAAGGATATTACCGAGTGGAGAGACGTTATCAAGGCACCGGTAGTTCCGGATCTTGACTGGGAAGCTATGGCAAAGGCAGACTTTGCAAAGGCAAATATCGACAGAAGCCAGAAGGCAGTATTCTGCGGCGGCGGATTCCAGCCGTTCCAGAGACTGGTTGCTTTCATGGGATTCTCCGAAGCACTCTGCGCACTGTATGAAGAGCCGGAAGAAGTAAAGGAACTCCTCAACTGGATTACAGACCTTTATGTACCGCTCATCGAGAAGACACTGGATTACTACAAGCCGGACTTCTTCAGCTTCGGCGATGATACCGCAAGCAAGTACAACCCGTTCTTCTCTCTGGAAATGTATGAAGACATCTTCCTTCCGATTTACCGCAGACTTGCACAGCCGGCAAACGACAGAGGACTGCCCATTGGATTCCACAACTGCGGCAGATGCGAAGACTTCCTGGATGACATGGTAGACTTCGGTGTAAGACTCTGGGATCCGGCACAGATCGACAACGATCTGGATGCGGTTAAGGTAAAGTATCGCGGCAAGCTGGCATTCGCAGGCGGTTGGGAAACCGTTATGTTCCAGGATTGGCCCAATACCTCCAAGGAAGAACTCATCGAATCCGTTCATCAGACCATCGACAGATACGCACCCAACGGCGGATACATGTTCAAGGCAGGTATCCTGAAGGCTGCAGGCGACAACAGCGGCAAGGAAATCCAGGCCTTCATCCGTGCAGAAGCACTGAAGTACATGGATCACTATTATGACAGATAGAACCTGTTCCAAGGGAACGGCGCTGTTCTGAAAAAACAAACAAAAGCTTCCGGGGATCCGGAAGCTTTTTTGTTGCCCCGGAAGAAAGAGATGAATTATAATATTCATCGGAATAAGTACAAGCAGTCAAGGAGTGTGTAATATGGAAGAAACGTTATTCAGCAAATACTATGAAAAAACGCCGGATGCGGAAAAGTATCTGGAACGCATCGGCTTTACCGGAAAACCGGAACTGACGCTGGAATGTCTGGCCGCCCTTACGGATGCGCACCAGAAAACCGTACCCTTTGAAAATGTAGATGTATCGGACTATCATCTGCCTGTAAATCTGGGCATCGAACATCTTTACGATAAAATCGTTCTGAATCACCGGGGCGGCTATTGTTTCGAAAACAATACCTCCTTCCTGTCCCTGCTGCGGGGCCTGGGCTTTGACGCCCGTCCCTGCATGTGCCGGGTCACCAGAGATCCTTCCGGTCTGTCTTCCATCCGTCATAAAGGCACCATCGTGACCCTGGACGGAAAAGATTATTTCCTGGATGTGGGCTTCGGCGGCGCCATGTGCACCAAACCGCTGGAAATCCGGGAAGGCGCATCGGAAACCTCTTACGGAGAAACCTTTACCTTCCGTCATGCGGAGGGCAGCTGGTGGTTCCTGGAAGCCACTTCTCCTTACTTCAACCTGAAAGAGGGGGTAGGCGAACCGGTTACCCGGGTCATTCTGACCATCAGCACCCACCTGTGCATTAAGTCGGATCGTAGCCATGTCGTTCTGTG
>JAZUDB010000085.1:0-2671 GCA_045639385.1 Anaerovoracaceae bacterium
TGGAGGTGATGGTGGTTACGATCATGGCACTGATCATGGAGGTCATGACGATGGTCAGGAAAAAGCTTTTGTTGGCCACCGGAGACTCGCTGGTGATTTTGTAAATCATCAGGATGATCATGGCCGCCGCAAAGGATACCAGCAAAGCCAGTAAAATCTGGAGAAAGCCCACGGAGCCTGCGTGGGAGTTCAGGATATTCTGGGTAAAGGATTCTGTAAAGTTCATGGATAGTCCCCCGTTAGTTCATGGTTACCTGTCCGCTCTGCATCATGCATGCGGCATATTTGGAAAAAGACGACTGCATCTCTCTGGTCTGGGTCAGCAGCCGGATGTCATAAGGCATGTAGCGGTTGTATTTGACCTCCAGCACGGTTTCCTCCGGGCTGATGGCGGGGATGCCTTCCGGCATGTCCGGGTTTAAAAGAAGCTCCGGATCGGGAGGCAGGTAAGCCACTTCCGAATCGAAGGTGACCCGGATGTCCAGGGGGTCGAAGGTAAAGGCCTGCCGCCGGTATTTTACCAGGCATTTGGGCCGGAGACCCGCCGTGCGCATTTCGGTGTACAGTTGCCGGGCAGTTTCGCTTGCCCGGATGTCCGGCGCGCCGGCCATGATGTCCCGGAACGTTTCCTCGTCTATTATAGCCGATGTCTTGCTGGTCATAATACCTTTTTTTACTTTTTTCTCCAGGCTGATGCGGCTTTTGTCGCCGTTGTAGGTGCGGATGCGGTATTTCGTGTGCTCCGACAGGCCCGCAACTTTTTCCCGCACGGCAGACAGCCGGAAGTCATCGAAGTAAATGCTGGCAATCAGGTATTTGCCGTCGGCGTGGTGCTCGTCCGTGGTCATGCGGTTCTGGATTCTGCTGCGGACCTCCGTGACCTCCGCCGGATTGAGAATGTATTTTTCTTCGTGTCTCCAGATCATGGTCTTAATTCTCCGTTCCCGGAACCGGGAGAGGGACTCTCCAGAATTCCGTTTTCAAAGCTGGCGCTTCTTCCGAAGGCTTCGTCTGCACCCAGAGCGGGCAGGAACAGGGCGTCTGCCAGCTTACCGTCCGCAAAGAGATACAGTTCGTCTCCGGAAGAGGAAATGCCGAAGGGAAGCACCGTATAGCCCGCAAGGAAGTGACTGCCGTCCTTTTCCGCAAAGAAGACCGCATAGGCGCCGGGCTGCAGTTTGCCTTCGCCCAGGGAAAATCCCGGATCGTCTGCGGATTTGCTGATGCTGAGGCTGCTCAGGTCGATTTCTTTGTCGGAAAGGTTGCAGATTTCAATATAATCGTGGGTGCCGCCGAAGGGACCCTTCAGGTAGCTCCGGTTCCAGCTCATGGCTTCGGTGATCAGAAGGCCGCTGCGGCTTTCGTTGTAGGCCCGGACGCCTTCCTTGGTGTTTGGGTAGCCCGGGGAGGCTGCGGCCAGCAGGCCGTCTTTGCCCTGGCTCTGGTTGGTTTCGCAGTCCAGTACCGTCAGGCTGTCCGCGGTACGGCCGTCGGACAGGGTCAGGCAGACGGTTTCGCCGGCTTTCAGTCCGAATTTGGAGCCCACAGAGGCCAGCAGGCACTGACCCGGTTCCAGGCTTTCGGAGGGCAGCTTGAATTTATAGGGATCTGCCGGGTCATCCGTCAGATAAAGGTCCGTAATATGGTAGGTGCTGTCCGAGACGTTCTGGATCTCGATCCAGTCGCCGCCGGGCACCAGAGAAACATTTTTGGCGCAGAGCTCGCTGATGATCAGGGGCAGCTCGGCCTGCACGGAAGCTGCGTATTCCCGGCGTCCTTCCTCGGTGTTGGGATAGCCCGGACTGGCTTCCATGGAAAGATCGTAGCTGCCGTCCTTCAGCAGAACCACCTGGTCTTTTTCCGTGAAGGGAATGTCCATGCTGAACAGCAGGCTGCCGTCGGTGTCGAACAGGGAGAGGATTTCTCCGGCTTTCAGGCCGAAGGGCAGAATCTCCGAATTGCAGGGCAGCAGTACGATGGCTCCCGGCTGCAGGAAAGTGTTCGGCGGAAAAACGCTGCGGGCCTGGGTTGGGTAGTCGGAAATGCCGATGCCGGAAAGGTCCAGAATATCTTCCGTGGGATTGCTCAGCTCGATGTAATCACAGTTCCCGTAGGGGGTGATGATGGCAGAGTTGCGCACGCACACTTCGCTGATGACCAGTCCGTCGGCCCGGCCCGTGGGAACCGGGTTCTGGCTGTTTTTCCGGTCTGCGGCAATCATACCGATGCTGCAGGGAATCAGCAGCAGGACCAGGAGAATCCAGCCTTTTTGTCTTAATTTGTTTTTCAGTTCCAAAGGCGTGTCCTTTCTGCTACTTCTTAAAGCCGTAAGCCTTCATTTCGGCGTCGCTCAGCTTGAAATAATCTTTGATATAGGGGTAGAGCATGGACTGGGTGCCGTTTGCCACGTCGCGGATGGTCTGAACCTGCTTCTCCCAGTGGGAATAGCTCCAGTTCCAGCGTTTGCATTCCCGCTCCATTTCGGGCTGCAGAACGGCATAAAAACGGCCCACGTATTCGTTGACGTTTCCCGGCGACCAGACTTCGTTGAGCTGGCGGGCGAACTCCGTCAGGAAATAATCTTTAAATTCCTGGTTCTTCAGCAGTTCCCGCACCAGGTCGTTGCAGGCCACGTGGGAATAGGGGGCGTTGTTGGAGAGCATCTTGTAGA
>JAZUDB010000086.1:0-13282 GCA_045639385.1 Anaerovoracaceae bacterium
AGATTAAGAAAAATGCACCGGAGATTAAATTGATTCCCCGGGTTCAAATTCTCAATGATTACATTGAAAAAATGGCTGAGGAGGTGTCTGCAAAAATTCTGGCTCTTCCGGAAGAAACATCTGGCGGCTGGGATGATCTGAACGAAATGTTCCGGACAACCATCGAAAATTATAAAAAGCTATAATGAAACACCACAACTACACAAAAACGCTTGATTGGAACACAATCAAGCGTTTTGTTTTCGTATTATGCGGCGAAACAGGTTTTTGTTTCTCAGCAGAGTTCCGCGGCAAGTGCTTCGATCTGACGAATATTTTCGTCGTTTACCGCAGACAGGATGCGGACATTGTTTTCTGTGTAGGTGATTTCCTTGCAATCTGCAAGCATTGACTTCATATGCTTTGCGGCCACCGGATTCCACGAACCGTTTTCCATAAACCCTACGGTTTTATTTTTGAATCCGCGTTCGGTAAGCTCTTCGATAAATGTTCTCATGAACGGGAAGATCTCTCCGTTGTAAGTAGTTGTTGCAAGTACGACTTTTCCATATCGGAAAGCATCTTCCACGGCTTCTGCCATATCCATTCTTGCCAGGTCGTTTACAACAACTTTTTCACAGCCCTTTTCTTCCAGCTTTTTTGCGAGGATCTCAACTGCTTTCTTTGTGTTTCCGTAGACGGAAGTGAAGCATATTACAATCCCTTCGCTTTCAACTTGGTAGGATGACCATGTATTGTAAAGGTCCAGATAATAAGCCAGGTTTTCCTTAAGAACCGGTCCGTGAAGAGGGCAGATTGTGTCAATGTCAAGCTTGGAGGCTTTTGCAAGAAGCTTTTGAACCTGGGCACCGTATTTGCCGACGATGCCGAAATAATATCTTCTTGCTTCACAGGCCCAGTCGTCTTCCACATCCAGAGCGCCGAATTTTCCGAATCCGTCCGCAGAAAACAGCACTTTATCCGCATCATCGTAAGATACAATTACCTCCGGCCAATGAACCATGGGTGCGGTCAGAAAAGTAAGGGTGTGCTTTCCCAGCGAAAGAGAGCTTCCTTCTGCGGCAACGATTCTGTTCTCTGCAAAATCCGTTCCGAAGAAGTTTTTCATCATGTTAAATGCCTGATTGGATGCAACTACGCAGGCATCCGGGTATTTTTCCTTAAAGATTTTGATGTTTGCGGAATGATCCGGTTCCATGTGATGAATAACAAGATAGTCCGGTGTGCGTCCTTCCAGGGTGTTTTCCAGGTTTGAAAGCCATTCGTCGGCGTAATTCCTGTCGACAGTGTCCATTACGGCGATCTTGTCGTCCATGATCACGTAAGAGTTGTACGACATGCCGTTCGGAACAACGTATTGCCCTTCGAATAAATCAATTTTGTGATCATTCACGCCAACGTACTTAATGTCTTTTGAAATGTTCATATAAAGGTCCTCTATGTTAATTGAGATATAGCCAACGGGGAATATTATAGCATATTATTCGCTGTTTTTCATGCCGGTGGCAAGCTGCGGATACCTTTTCGGACCTTAAGTTCTTTTATCGTTTTCTATCTCCGAACACCATGTCTCCGTCTACAAACTTCGCGGTAATGCCCACGGCATCCAGGCCCAGATAGGCGGCCTTTTCCATGCGTTCGCAGACACTCTGCCGCAGGGGCGTTTCGGCGGATGAATCGTCCAGCACTACTGCGTCAAAGGCATAACCTTCGCGGAAGGCTCCCGCTTTGCCGAAAAACGCTCCGCCGCCTTCGGTTGCCAGGTACATGGCCTCGGCAAAGGACAGGGGGCTGCAGGCTGCGTTTATGGTTCGCCAGTACATTTTGGATGCCATCACCGCGTCGGTAATCGCCCGGAACATGGATTCGGTGTGACCGCCGGCCACATCGCTGCCGAGTCCCACGCGAATGCCCAGATCAAGATATTTGCGGATGGGTGCAATGCCCGAAGAAAGATTGATGTTGGACGTGGGGCAGTGCGCCACAAATACGCCGCGCTCTTTCATCAGCTGAATTTCTTCCTCGGTGGAATAAATACAATGTGCCATGACGGTTTTTACGCTTCCGCCGAATAGTCCCCAGCGATCGTAGGCGTCCCCGTAAAAGTAGGACTCCGGGCAAAGTTCTTTGACCCATTCCACTTCACCGGGGTTCTCGGACAGATGCGACTGCAGCGGCAGGTCGTAAGCTTTTTGTATTTCGCAAAGCTCCTGCATCAGGTCATCGGAGCAGGAGGGGATAAAACGCGGGGTCAGAATCGGAAAGGTCCGCTTGTACTTGCCGATATTATCGTTAATCCAGCCAAAGGTGTTGAAAGCGGAATCCAGGAAGCTTTTTTCCTGAAGCTCCGGAATGCTTTCCCGGTCCATATTGACTTTTCCCACGTAGCTGATGAGTCCGCTTTCTTCCATTTTCTGCATTAGAATTCTGGTGGCTTCCCGGTGCTTTGTGGCAAAAATGCAGGCCCGGGTAGTGGCGCTGCGCTTCATGCAGTCCGCAAAAATCGAGTATGCCCGGTCTGCGTATTCTTCGTCGGAGAACTTTGCTTCCTCTGGGAAAGTGTACCGGTTCAGCCAGTCTAAAAGCTCCAGGTCCATGGCGGTTCCGCGGAAAGAAAACTGGGGCGCGTGGATGTGCAGATCCACAAGACCCGGAAAGATCAGTTTTCCGCTGTAATCGTAAAGGGGCAGGTCGGAAAACTTTGGGGGCAGTTCTTCGAAAGCGCCCTGGCAGATACCGTCTTTGCACACCAGATATCCGTTTTCAATTCCTTTTAAATGGTTCGGCGAATCATTAAAGCAAATATCGCCTTTCAGTACAAATTCTTGTTTCATGTTGTTTTTTCGGCGTTCATCGCATGCGTTTGATAAAGTGATATATAAAGTATATCATCCCTGTCTGATAAATGAAAACAAAGAAAACCCCCTTTCATCACCGGGATGAAAGGGGACATTGATTTGGATATAAGTTTTTCCGGTATTAGTACTTGCCGTACTCGTGAACGGTTTCGAACATGGCTTCCACGTTCTCTTCCTTGGCGCCGTTGATTCCTGCGGAGCACTTGAAGATGTATCCGCCGCCCGGCATTGCCAGATCCAGGAACTTCTTAACTTCTTCCCGGATAACTTCCGGCTTTTCGTAGATGAGCAGAGAGGAGGGGAATCCGCCGCCGATGCAGCAGACCTTGCCTGCGGTTTCTTTTGCTCTCTTGATATCGATCTTGTCGAAGGTGTAGTATGCGCTGCACTTCGGAACTTCTGTCAGATATTCCAGCTTGTTGTCGTAGATACCTTCGCAGAATACGCTGCAGATCTGTCCTGCTTCCTGGCATGCGATGATGATTTCCTTCAGATGGTTCCAGTAGAACTTTTCGTACAGGTTGTTGCCCATCATGTCGTCGCTGCCCTTGTGCAGAGACATGGATACCAGCTTGCCGTTGAGTCTGCCGTCCGGGTTGGAGTTGCGCAGCTGTTCCAGCTGTTCTTCGTGGAACTGGTTGCAGAAACGCAGTACCTTGTCTTCGTCATCGAAGATGTCGGCGAAGGATTCTACCATGCCGCGGAAGGTGTCGCTGTACTTATCGAAGGGAACGACCGCTCTGCCGCCGCCTAAAGAGGGGAAGCCCAGCTGAGCCAGTTCCTTGGTAATTGCGGCGCTCTTCTTTCTGTATTCTTTGTAGAAGTCATCGATGTCCCAGAGGGTCTGGATGGCTTTGCGGATTTCGGGCTTGCCGAAGTTGGTTGCGATGTCGCTGATGCCTCTGTGGTTGAGCGGGAACTTCAGATCCTTGAAGGGTTCCAGAACGGTGGAAACTCTGGGCAGGAACTTGTTGACGGACCACTTGGTGTAGTCGCCGTAGAATTCGTCGAATTCATCGTCCATCAGGGTGGGGAATTCTACGAACTGGGGCATGGAATCCTTGTCGATGGGGTCGCCCTTCATGCCTGCGATGAACATGGTCTTGCTTCCCTGCATTTCGTGTCCGGGACCTTCGCCTGCGTAGGAAAGGGAAACGCCGCTGGCTACGTCAGGTTCAAAGTCCAGCATGAATTTGCTGGCTGCTTCCTTGATGATGTCCAGTTTTTCATCGTAGTTGCATTCCGCCAGGGTATAGCCCAGTCTCTGGATCATAAATGTTCCGCCGTTGATTTCAATCGGTACTCTGTCCGGTGTTTTCAGCGCCAGAGCATCCTGCAGACGCTTCAGTCTGGCATCGTATTTTTTCTGAATTTCAGGTGTCATGGTTATTCCTCCGTATATAAATTATAATATTATAAAATATTATACCATACGGTCAGGAAAATGACGAAGTTTTTTGCGGGACGGATTGCGGTGCGTACACCTTACCGAGTATAATTTTAGAGATCAGTCTTGTATGATACTTTGTAAGAAAACGGAGAGAAAAAATGTTTTATCAATATACCCCGGAAGGCATGGTGCGGGTGAAGGCTGCCGCCATTCAGCCGGATGTGCTGACCATCGGTTATTTAAGTGTGGAGGAACTGGGCGCCCTTTGCGGACAGTTCGGATTTGATGAGAACACTGTGGAAAACTGCAGAAATGCAGAAACGATTTTTAATACCGGTGTGGAAGTGTACCGGGACTATACCTTTACGGAGCTGCGCATTCTGAATGACAACGATGTGTCAGACGACTATATTGCGCTCTACGCAAAGAAAAACCTGCTGCTGGTAATCGATATCAGCGATGAGGACGGGTCCACCCAGGCGAAATATCTGTCTGCGGTCAGCAAATATCCTCCGGAAAAAATCAGCTGCGAAAGAATTCTGGCGGCTTTTCTGGATTCTCTGCTGGCAGGGGATTCCACCGTGCTGGAGACCATCGACGTGGATCTTTCTGAGCAGGAAGAAAAGATCATAGGTCAGAAGGTGGACAAGAATTTCAACCTGCATCTTCTGCAGACCAAAAAACAGCTGACCCAGCGGTATTCCTACTATACCCAGCTGATGGACATTGCCGATGCGGTCAGCGAGAATGACAACGACGTTTTTGACGAGGCAAACCTGATGTACGTGGACAACGTCTCCAAGCGCATTGCCCGGCTGCGGGAGGATACCTCCATTCTGCGCAACACCGTGGAGCACCTGCAGGATGCCTATTCGTCTTACCTGGACAGCAATATGAACAACACCATGAAAATCTTTACCGTGCTCACCAGCATTTTCTTTCCGCTGACCATTATCGTGGGCTGGTACGGTATGAATTTCCAGTCCATGCCGGAGTTTACCTGGAAGTACGGCTATGTATATGTAATTCTGCTTTCGGTGGTGATTGTCTCCATCTTTGCCATTGTCGGCAAAAGAAAGAAGTGGTTTTAGATGGCGCCTCGTGTAAGGAATAAAGTGCAGCTGGCGGTTTTTCTGCTGCTGACGCTGCTGGTATTGTCCTTCATTTTTTCGAATTCGCTGCAGACTGCGGAGGTCTCTGCCGCAAGAAGCGGACGCCTGGCGGGTCTGCTGAAGGCTTTCTTTGACCCCAACAACCGACTGACCGATGGCCAGTTCGATCATTATGTGCGCAAAGCCGCTCACTTCTGCGAGTTCGGGGCTCTGGGCTTCTGCCTGATGGGACTGTTCGACAGCTTTGCGGCAGAAAAAAAAGGCCGGCAACGATTTGCGGCCTTTGCACTTGCTGCCGTGTTCGCCGCGGCAGACGAAAGCCTGCAGTTTTTCTCCGACGGAAGGGCGCCGCGGATTGGCGACGTTTTCATCGACTCTGCAGGGGCGCTTTGCGGCGTATGCTTTCTGCTGCTGATCCTTTGGCTGATTCAGAAAAGATCCAGCATGCAGTCCAGATAGATTGCTTCCCGGACCTTCAGCTGGTACTCCGGTTTGGTCAGATAGTAGAGCAGAAATTCCAGAATCATGGCGCTGCCAAGACCTCTGCCTTCAATTTTGAAATTGGAAAAGCCCAGGGGCAGGTAAGTGCTTCGGATGTCTTCAATCCCGATAAAGCCCGGATTTTCCATGGCTTTGGAGAATCGGTAGCCTTCGGCGCCGCCGGGTGCCCGGCAGATGTGATCCGGACAGTTTTCGCCCAGGTTTTTGCGGCTTACGTTTTCGTAGCAGGCCTTCCGGTCCGTGCAGCCGAACCAGCAGCACTCGTTGCACAGGAATTCGGTTTTCTCTTTCTGCGCCGGGGTCAGTTCCGCCAGCCGGTCAAAGACCTTGTTCAGCCGGAAATCCGGCACCGCATAGCGGAAGTCCTTTCGGTTTAATTCCGCCTCAAAATCCCGGAAATTCGTCAGCACCTTGGTGGTGGAAGAGACGAAATACAGTTCCGGGTATTTCTTTTTCAGATAATCCAGCAGCAGCTCGGAATGTACGATCACGCCGTTCTGCACCGGCCCGCTTTGCTCGAAAAGTGCGCAGAGTTCATTGCACTGCGGGTCTGTCAGATGCTCCTCTTGCAGCAGGGAATTGCTGAAGGTAAGCCGGGCGGAAATGCCGTATTCCTGCATCAGCTGCAGTACGTCCCGGGCTTTGCTTTCGCCCAGGCTGACCCGTCCGCCGCCCCAGAGACAGCCGGCGGGGGCACCGTAAACCGAGCCGATTTCGCACTTGTCGTAAAAATATTCCCGGTGCCCTTTGTACAGAGGCAGGAAAAGCCTGTACAGTTCGTAAAATTCAAACAGTCCCGGCAGGTGATAATATGCGGTTTTGTGGGTTATTTTCTCCATTTTTATTGTTTTTCGGGTGAATTCATGCAATACTCATAGAATACAAGTATAATAACACTGCAGGAGTGTTTGCAACAGAGAGAAACGTAATGAATAAACTGGATTCGGACTATTTAGATAAATATAAAAAACTGGACGAGACGCTGGCAAAGCGTTTTGACCTGAAGTACGGCGGGGTCAGTGAATACATCAAGCGCATGGAAGCTACGCCGGAGAAGAAATCCGCACAGGTTTCCGGCTGGAAGGCGGACTACAAGGATTTAAAGCACCTGCGCTGGGTGCGCAACCAGATCGCCCACAGCACGGAAAGTTCCTGCGCAAGCAAGGAAGACTACGCAAAGCTGGGCGAGATGGTCAGCCGCTTTTCCAAAAAGACCGACCCGCTGAGCGCCGCAGAAAAGCTGAAGAAGCCGGTGGGGCGGATCCTGGTGATCGCCGCAGTGCTTCTTGCCGCGGTGGCCTTTGCCTGGTGGAAGCTTTCCCACTAGGGCGGCCGGCCTGTCAAAACCGGAAATACTTACGAACACCCGTTTCGGAGGAAAAAGATGAAACTTTCCAATAAAAGAGGGCTGGAGGCTGAGTTCAGCCCCATGGGCGCCTGCCTAAAAAAACTTAGCTATAACGGTCTGGAAATTGCAAAGGACGGCATTATTGTGGGCCGCTACGCCAACCGCATTGCCGGCGGCAGCTTTGAAATCGGCGGTACCCGGTATCAGCTGGTGCGCAACGAAGGGGAGAATACCAACCACGGGGGACCGGACAACTTTGCGGCCCGGGAGTGGACGGAGGAAATGCTGGACTTTTACGACCAGCCCACCCGGAATGCTGCGGAATGCGTCAGCCTGCGTTACACCCTGGTATCTCCGGACGGTGACCAGGGCTTTCCCGGCAGACTGAAGCTGACCGTGCGCTACACCGTCACCGGTGACAACGAACTGGTTATCAAATACGAGGCGGTCTCCGACAAAGACACCGTGATCAACGTTACCAACCACGCCTACTTCAACATGAACGGCGGCGGACCGGCGGTCAATCACCTGATCTGGGTGGATACCAACGCCCGCACCGAAACCGACGAACAGCTGATTCCCACGGGACGGATTCTGCCCACCGAAGGCACGAAATTCGATTTGATCACCGGACCGCAGTATCCGGGAGATCTGGACAATAACTTCGTCTTAAACGGCAGCGGCCTGCGCCGGGTGGCTCAGCTGAAGGGCCTGGAAAGCGGTCTGACCTTAAGCTGCTTTACGGATCAGCCGGGCATGCAGATCTACAACACCGAAGACCGGATCTGTCTGGAAACCCAGCACTTCCCGGATTCTCCCAACCATCCGGAATTCCCCTCCACGCTGCTTCGGGCCGGCGAGAAATTCCGCAGCACCACCATCTTCAAGATATAAATTCACAGTCTTCTGTGATACAATAAAGTTTATGAGTACTATAAATGTCAAGACCCCATGGGTCGCAAGCTACGGAAGTATTCCGGAGCATCTGAACTATTTTAACGGAACCTTATTCGAGGCTGTGGAAGCCGCTGCCAAAACATTTCCCAGAAACATCGCATTCGATTTCATGGGAAAGTCCACCAGCTATTCTTCCATGATTTCCCACATTATCGACTGCGCGAAATCCTTAAAAACCATCGGCGTGCGGGAAGGAGACCGGGTGACCATTGCGCTGCCCAACTGCCCCCAGGCCATCTATATGTTTTATGCAATCAATCTGATCGGCGGCGTGGCCAACGTGATCCATCCGCTTTCCGCGGAAAAGGAAATCGAGTTCTTCCTGAATGAAGCGGAGAGCTCCGTGGCCATTACTCTGGATCAGTTTTACGGTAAATTTGAAAACATCCGCACCAATACCAAGCTGGTCAATATTATCATTGCCAGCGTAAAGGACGAACTGTCGCCCCGGGTGAAAGCCGGTTACATGCTGACGGAGGGCCGGAAAATCGAGCCTATTCCCTACGACGCACCGGTCATCCGCTGGAAAGATTTTATGAAGCTGGGCCGCTTCTGCTCCTACAACTACAAAGTGGAGCGCAGCGCCGAAGATGCGGCGGTCATTCTGTATTCCGGCGGTACCACAGGCACCACCAAGGGCATCGTGCTGTCCAACATGAACTTTAACGCCATGGGTCAGCAGGTAATTGCCACCAACCCCATGTTCCGCCCCGGAGACCGCATGCTGGCGGCCATGCCCATCTTCCACGGCTTCGGCCTGGGCATCTGCATCCATACCATGCTGCAGCACGGCGGACGCTGCGTTCTGGTGCCCCGCTTTACCGCAAAATCCTACGCGAAACTGATTACCAAATACGACTGCAACTTTATTGCCGGCGTGCCCACACTTTTCGAGGCGCTGCTGCGTCTGCCCAGTATGGAACGGGCGGATCTCAGCTGCCTGAAGGGCGTGTTCTCCGGCGGCGATTCCCTGTCCATCGAACTGAAGCGCAAAATCGACCGCTTCCTGGAAGACCACAACAGCGTGGTCCACGTACGGGAGGGCTACGGCGCCACCGAAACCGTAAACGCCTGCTGCTTAACGCCGCCGCATATGCATAAAGAGGGCAGCATCGGTTTGCCGTTCCCCGACACCTACATCAAGATTGTGGAGCCGGGCACGGACCGGGAGCTTCCCTACGGCGAAGAGGGCGAAATTATTATCGCCGGACCGTCCATCATGAAGGAATACCTCAATCATCCGGGCGAAACCGCCGCCACGCTGAAAAAGCATGCGGACGGTCTTACCTGGTGCTACACCGGCGACCTGGGCTATATGGACAGCGAGGGCTTTGTGTTCTTCAAGGGCAGAGCCAAGCGCATGATCATCAGCTCCGGCTACAACGTGTACCCGTCCCAGATCGAGGGTATTCTGGAGTCTCATAAAAAGGTGCATCTCAGCTGCGTCATCGGCGTTCCGGATTCCTACAAAATGCAGAAAGTCAAGGCTTTCGTGGTTCTGGAAGAGGGCGTGCAGCCCACACCGGAGGTTAAAGAAGAGCTGATGCGCTACTGCCGCAGGAACATTGCCAAGTACGCCATGCCTTACGATATCGAGTTCTGCGAGGATCTTCCCAGAACCCAGGTGGGCAAGGTGGCTTACCGGGAACTGGAAGCCGCGGAACTTGCAAAAATGCAGTAGAGGCCCTTTGACAAACGGACTGTGCAGGCATAAAGAAAGCGTGGAGTTTCATGACTGTATACGACTTTTTGAAAGAAAATAAGATGCTGGCGGATTCCTTCGACGCAACGGAAATGGAAGCGGTGTTCGAAGAGGATATGCGCAGCAAAAAGACCCTGTCCATGATCCCGTCCTACCAGAACGCTGTGCCGGGCGAGCTGCCCAAGGGCAAGCTGCTGGCCATCGATGCCGGCGGCACCAATCTGCGTTTTGCGGAGTTTACCGACGGCGCGGAAGGGGAGAGCAAAAAGATGCCCATGTTCGGTATCAAAGAAGAAATTTGTGCCGACGAATTCTTCGACCGCATGGCTGCGGAAATTTCGCAGTTCGATGCGCAGAAGGTGGGTCTCTGCTTCTCTTATCCCTGCGAGATTCTGCCCAACAAAGACGGCCGGATTCTTACCTTTACCAAGGAAGTAAAAATCTCCGGCGCGGAAGGAAAGGTGCTGGGTGAGGAAATCAACAAGCGCCTGGAAACGCCCCGTCAGTTCTCCGTGCTCAACGATACCGTGGGCGCCCAGCTGGGCGTGTGCGCGGACATCGGTGTGATTCTGGGCACCGGCTTTAACATCTGCTATACCGACCACAGCCTGGGAACCATTGTAAATACCGAGTGCGGCCAGTATGGTCAGCTGCCCTGCGGCACCTTCGATGACATGCTCAGCGAGGAAATGAACAGTCCCCGTCCCTGCGCGGAAAAGCAGATTTCCGGCGCGTATCTGGGTACCTTGATCCGAATTGTTGCCCGGGCATATTTCGGCCGGGAGATTCCGTATTTCGAGCTTTCTTCCGTGTCCGAATTCCTGATCGGCGAGGGACCTCTGTACAGATACTTCTCCGATGCGGAAAAGCGGGACTTCCGCGAGATCATCCGCCTGCTGCTGGACCGTGCCGCAGCCCGTGCCGCCATGATGGTAAAATGCCTGCTGAAAGGGCAGGATCATGCGGTTCTGGCCCTGGAAGGAAGCACCGTATATAAGCTTCCCGGCTATTTCGACGCCTTCCGCAGAAAGCTGGACGGAATCCCCGGCCTGACCGTGGAAATCGCGGACGCCAGAGGTACCATTCTGACCGGCTGCGTAAGAAGTCTGATGGGGTAAGGCGGCCGCATCGCTTCGAGTTATTCACAGTATCAATATTTATGCAAAAAACGAGCGAAAAAAGCTCGTTTTTTATATTGTATGCGCTCTTGATTCATGGTAAAATGCCCCTAGGATTAGTTTAATTTTCAAAAAGGGGTAAAAAATGAATCACGGCAAACGTTTTTTAGCGTTGATGCTTGCTGTTATATTGACAGTAAGTGTGTTTCCCGTATCGGTGTTCGCCGGTAACAGCGGGAAGGATTTGGGATATTACAAAGGGGAAAAAGAATATAAACTCGATGTAATTCCCGCAACTGCAGTAAGCGATGAAGGCGTGCTTGTAGTCGCGGGTTCTGATTTTCAGGACCCTGCAACCAACAACAGCTCCTCTTCCGACGCATCTGCATATGCTGCGCAGGTTTCCCGCATCACCAATATCATGACGGAAATCAAGGCGCACTATTCTTCGGACAATATAGTGTCTTACGGCTTCTTTGCCGGCGGAGACTATATGTACGAAAGCAACGGCAGCAAGAACAAAACCAACCTGGGAATCTCTCAGGTGAAAGGTGCTGTTACGTCCGTTCTCGGGGCAGACACCAACACGGTATTTATTCAGGGCAATCACGATTACACCGGTGCAAATTATGATGCCGGCGGAGCCCACGATACCGACTATTACGGTGTATTTTCCATCAACGAGGACGATTACGAATCCAAGGTCAGCAGCGATGCCAAAACCAAGGCATCCGCAAAGGCTCTGGACAATTATCTTTCCGAAAAAAAGACCGCAGGATACACCAAACCGGTCTTTATCATCACCCATGTTCCGCTTCATTACAGTACCAGAACCAAAGCAGAGAAGGACGCAATGTATGCGTACTATCTTTATGAAGTGGTAGAAAAGTACGGAGACGATCTGAACATCATCTTCCTTTACGGTCACGACCACGCCTGGGGCGATGACGATTACCTGGGCGGATCCTCTGTTTATCTTGAAAAAGGTTCCACAATCAACATTGCGGGCACTCGGTCCGGCAATACGGTAACACCCAGTCAGAATTCGTATGTAACGCTTCCGATCAATTTCACCTATATGAATTACGGATATACCGGCTACTACTATTCTTCCTGGAATACCCATGAAGCCGGTGCGGCGGACAGTACCCTCACCATGACCTCCTTCTACATCAGCGGCGGCGACGTGGAAATCATCCGCTGGTCCGAAACTGCAGATGCGGCCAACGGCGGCATGCATGTGCTGAAAGCGGCAGGTCATGCAACCAAGGGCAAGCGGGGCGTATCTGAGGTCTGTCCGGTTACAGACAATATTGTTAACAGTCCCTTCGTGCTGGGTCTGAAAGGCTATGTGCCTCCTGTTGTTCCGGAAGAACCGCCGGTAACACCCGGCGAGCCGGATCCCGATGACCCGGAACCGGAAGACGTTTCTTTGGAAGACGAAGATTCCGGCGTGGGCATTGCCACCACCGCGGGTTCCGATGTGGCGGTGGAGGAGGGCGACAACAGCCAGACTTACGCAATTATTGAAAAATACGTATCCTACAACATTACCGTGGCAGATTTCGTAAACGGTACGGATCATGCAACGGTTTCCATTCCGGTTCCCACCGGTTTCGACAGCTCCAGAATCCGCGTCTATTTCCGCGATACCGATGGCAGTCTGACCGACATGAATGCCCGGGTAGAAAACGGTAACGTGGTATTCTCCACCGATCACTTCAGCGAATATCTGCTGGCCGAAGGCGCTTCTGCGGACATTGACAGCTGGGTTCCGGCAGACGGTTATTACCTGGGCCTGGACGTACCGGAAAGCATTACCGTCAGCCTGGGCCGGTACACCACCCAGGCCGCACTGATTGCTTACCTGAAGACCGTCATCGGCGTATATCGTGCGGATGATACGGCAGGCACCGGCATTGCACCTGTTACCGATTATTCCGTTACGGTTTCCGGCAGTATTCCCACCGGCTCTGCGGGAAGCGTCAGCTGCACCGTAGTCTATAACGGTGTTACCGTGGGAAGCTTCGACGTAAGCTTTGTACAGAATGCAGCGCCGCAGATCTTGGAAAATGACTATCCGTCTTACCCGAACCCGGGCTCTGTCCGCGGGGGCAAAACCGGTTCCGGCATTGACTGGACTTCCACCGGTATTGCGGAAATTGAACTTGCGGCCACCGGTGTTCCTTACAAAACCCAGGGAGTGGACATTATCATCATGCTGGATACTTCCAGCTCCATGAATTCCAACACCATTACCTATGAAGAAAACGGACAGAGTGTTACAAGAACCCGT
>JAZUDB010000087.1:0-5125 GCA_045639385.1 Anaerovoracaceae bacterium
AGCCTGCGGCGTAGTAGTTTATAAGGCTGCCCTCCGTGAGGATGAGCTTTTCGTCCTTAGAAAGATCGGTGCAGTAGAGCTTAATTTCGGTTACCTTACCGCCGGAGAGGATCTTGCCGGTGAACTCGGTCTGACCGCTGAGAATTCCCTCGCGAACGCCGGGAACATAGATCCAGTCGCCGGGAGCGTAGTCAAAGGGAACATCCTTATCCATGGTGAAGGGGATAATGCCCCAGTTGAGGCAGTTGGAACGGTAGCGCTTGGTGGCGTAGTCGTAGCACAGGTTGGCAAAGCCGCCCAGCCCCTTCTGGCAGGAGGCCGCCTGCTCTCGGGCGGAACCGTCGCCGGGACGCTTGCTGACCACGCAGCTGCCCACCGTAAGACCGCCCGGCCCGCCTGCCGCTTCGATGATTTCTCCCGGCACCGAGCGCATAGCCGCCAAAGTTTCCGCCGGCAGCGCCGAAAAGTAGATGGCGCATCCCCCTGCGGTGGCTTCCAAGCCCTCTTCGATGGAGCGGATCCGCTTGCTGGCCGCCGCATAGCCCGGCACCCGCCGGGACAGGGCGAAGTCCGAGAGCCGCACGGGGTTGGACCGGTAGCTGGAGGTTTCGCCGGAGGGAATCAGCTCGTCGGTGGTGGTCACCGCATCGTCGATTACCGCGCAGAAATTCACCAGCAGATTGTCTTTTAAGGCCGGCATCTCGGGCCAGTCCGTAATATTGGGACCCAGCCGCAGCTCTTCCTCGGGATGGGGGTCTCCAAAGCCGAAGTAGCAGCGTTTTTCGTAGATGGATGGGTCAAACTTGTATTCTTTCTGCGTTTCTTCGTAGTCGATATCCGTGGCCGCTGTCAGAACGCCGCCGTTTAAAGCCGTAGCCGCAATGGAGCGGGCGTCCATCAGAGCCACCGCTGCAATCTGACCGTCTGCAGGCCGACTGCCCTCTCGGTTGGCGAAGTTGCGGGTAGCGTGACGCACGGAAAGGGTGTTGTGGGCCGGCGTGTCTCCCGCGCCGAAGCAGGGACCGCAGAAGCAGGGCTTTAACACCGCGCCGCATTCCGCCAGCGTAGCCGCCGTACCGTCCTTTAAGAGCGCCAGGTTCACCGGAGCCGAGGGCGGGTACACGGACAGGTCGAAGTAGCCGTTCCCGATGCTCTTGCCCTCCAGAATGTCCGCCGCCGCGCAGATATTTTCGTACATGCCGCCGGAGCAGCCCACGATCACGCCCTGGTCGCAGAACACCTTGCCCTCCGCATTGATGCAGGAAAGCAGGTCCATTTCCACGCCGTCCAGGGAGCGGTTGCAGTCCTCCTGCACTTCCCGCAGAATGGCCTGCGGATTCTCCTGCAGCTGGTGAATGGTGTACGCCTTGGAGGGATGGAAGGGCAGCGCAATCATGGATTCCATGGCGGAAAGATCGATGGTCACCATGCTGTCGTAGCAGGCGCCCTCCTCGACCTGCAGCCGCCGGAAGTCCTGAGGCCGCCCGATGTTGTTATAGTAATCCGCCACCTTCTCATCGGTTTCCCAGATGGAAGAAAGGCAGCTGGTTTCGGTGGTCATTACGTCCACGCCGATGCGGAAGTCCGTGCTCAGGGCCGCAATGCCCGGGCCCGCGAACTCCAGCACCTTGTTTTTCACAAAGCCGTCCGGGAAGGTCTCGCCCACCAGGGCAATGGCCACGTCGTGAGGACCGATGCCGTGGGGAAGCTTTCCCTTGACCCACACCAGCACCACTTCCGGGTCGTCGATATCCCAGGTGTTTTTCAGAAGCTGCTTGGCCAGCTCGCCGCCTCCTTCGCCCACCGCCATACAACCGTAGGCACCGTAGCGGGTGTGAGAGTCCGAACCCAGCAGCATGCCGCCGCATTTGGCCATCATTTCCCGGGCAAACTGGTGAATAACCGCCTGGTTGGGGGGCACATAGATGCCGCCGTACTTGCGGGCTGCGGAAAGACCGAAGGCGTGGTCGTCTTCGTTGATGGTACCGCCCACCGCGCAGAGGCTGTTGTGACAGTTGGTCAGGGCGTAGGGCAGCGGGAACTCCGTCATGCCGGAGGCCCGGGCCGTCTGAATAACGCCCACGTAGGTGATGTCATGGGAAATCAGCCCGTCGAAGGCAATGTGCATTTTGCCGTCACCCCTGCGGACTGCCTCATGTGCTCTTAAAATTTTGTATGCAATGGTTTTTTCCCGGCCTTCCGGATTTTTTTCCGCCGGAACGGGAACGCCGCCGCGAAGAACCACCCCGCCGGCATATTTTTCGATTCCGAACATAATCTTTTCCTGCCTATTCTATGCCGGAAAGAAGCTTCAGATGCTCTTCCGCCCGGCAGATATGATAATACATGGCTTCTGCCGCCGCCGGTTCATTGTGGGCGGCAATCTGGTTCAGGATATTCTGGTGCTCATACACGGAGAACTCCGCACGGCTCTTATCCTCCACCGAAGCCTGTCTGTACTTCTGGATCTTCTTGTGCAGCGGTTCCAGCACGTCGTAATACACTGCGCTGCCGCAATACTTGTAAATCTTCAGGTGGAACTGGCTGTCATAGTACTTTACCTTCTCGGAATTGCCCTTCTTCATAAAGTACGTCTGCATTTCCATGGTTTCCTTCAAATCTTCCAGCTGTTCCTCCGTAATATTCTTGGCGCAGGCTGCTGCGGCCATGCATTCGATGGATTTTCGGATGTCGTAAATCAGCTCCGCATCTTCCATGCTGATGCCGATGACCAGAATGCCCTTGGAGCAGTCTTCCACAATGTGGTCGTATTTCAGCCGTGTGACCGCCTCGTGCACCGGTGTCCGGGAAACCCCAAGCTCCTCGCACAGAGCGGGCTCGGTAATGATGTCTCCCCTTTTGTACTTCCCGGAATAGATGTCACTTTCCAGCTTTTCGTAAACCTGATCCGATAAAGACACTGCCTTGTTTGTAATCATACATTTCCTCCGTCTATTTCAGTTTGCCCCCGGAAAGCTCCGCGATTTTGCTTTCCAGTTCTCCCGGGCTTAAAGTGGTCTGGCGGCCGCCCGCGTACTCATCTTCGATCCAGTCCGCAATGGCGTATACCAGCGGGTCCTTTTTATCGATGGCGTCCGCGCCGCTCAGCTTGTAATGATTGTTGATCCAATATGCGATTCCCGCCCGGCCGGAGCTCTTGCCGATCAGCACGGAAGCCTGCCGGTTCAGGATTTTGTCGGTGTCGAAAATACTGTAAATGCGCTCGTCCTTCATCATGCCGTCGGCGTGAATGCCCGCGCGGGTCATGTTAAAGCTGCTGCCCGCAAAGGGGGTCATGGGCGGAATGCGGTAGCCGATTTCGTTCTCGTAGTAGTCCGCGATCTCGGTAATGACCCGGGTGTCCATGCCGTCCAGGGAGCCGCGCAGCGAGGCGTACTCCATGACCATGGCCTCCAGCGGCACGTTGCCGGTGCGCTCGCCGATGCCCAGCAGGGAGCAGTTGACGGAGCAGGCGCCGTAGAGCCAGGCCGTAGCCGCGTTGGACACCGCCTTGTAAAAGTCGTTGTGACCGTGCCATTCCAGCCATTCGCTGGGCACGTCGGAATACTGCTGCAGACCGTAGATGATGCCGGGCACGCTGCGGGGCAGCGCCACTTCCGTGTAGGGAACGCCCAGACCCATGGTGTCGCAGGCCCGGATTTTCACCGGAATGCCCGACTGCCGGGAAAGATCCATCAGCTCGTTGACGAAAGGCACCACAAAGCCGTAGAAATCCGCCCGGGTAATATCCTCCAGGTGGCAGCGGGGCACCACGCCCGCGTCAAAGGCCATCTTTACCGTAGACAGATACTGGTCCATGGCCTGCTTGCGGGAAAGTCCCAGTTTGTTGAAAATATGATAGTCGCTGCAGGAGACCAGAATACCCGTTTCCTTGATGTTCAGGTCTTTTACCAGCTTAAAATCTTCCTTGGTGGCCCGGATCCAGGTGGTGATTTCCGGGAAATCCAGCCCCAGGTCCATGCACTCAGCGATGGCCTGCCGGTCCTTTTCGCTGTACACGAAAAATTCGGACTGGCGGATAATGCCGAAGGGTCCGCCCAGGCGGCTCATCAGCCGGAACAGGTCCACAATCTGCTTGACGCTGTAGGGCTCCATGGCCTGCTGACCGTCCCGGAAGGTGGTATCGGTGATCCAGATTTCCTTGGGCATGTTCATGGGGGACCGCCGGTGATTGAAGGAAACCTTGGGAACGTGTTCAAAATCGAAAAGGTCGTCGTACAGCGTGGGGGTCGCGTTGTCCTGCAGGCTGTATTTGTAGCTCTTCTCTTCCAGTAAATTTGTCTTGTCGGATAATTCCAGCATGGCTCGCTCCTTGTGTTGTATTCATGCATTCATGTATGCACAAATACAATTATACGCATCGCGCATGAAAATGCAAGTGAATTCTGCCCAGTGAACAGGCCCTGCCGGAGTGAATGCTGAAAATAGCACCGGAAAGCTATCGCAAAGAAGCGCCCGGAAACAAGCCCTCCGGGAAAACTCCGCCGGCTTCACGATAAGCCCGAGCAGTGTGCAGCGCGAGAATTACACGCTTATCAATTTTCTTATTTTTGGGACCATTGTTTTCCGCTATCAATTGTGGCCAAATGGTCCCACGGAACGAAAAAATACTTGCGGGACCATTTATGACATGCTTTATACCGTTCAAATCGGAATGCTGATGGTCCCAAATCGTAATAATTGATTTCTTGTGCAGTTTTTGCTCGGAAATCCCAGAAAATACATGGTCCCAAAAGACGAATTTGTTTGCATAGCGAGTACGACATACATATGAACACCTCCGAGAAGTTCCTCTGCCCATTTTTGGCGGGGGAGCTTCTCTTTTTTTGCGCCGGCAGGGTCTGAGGGAAAATTCGAAGCCGGCGCCGAATCTAAGTTTCCCGGCGTTATCTTAGATTGCATTTCCCTGAAATGCTCATATATGCGCCGTATTAGAGTCTTTATGAGCATCCCGTACCCCTGACAATTTCTCAAAATGCTCATAAAAACCGCAAATTCTTTGAAATATGAGCACTTTTCGGCCGCAAAACTTGGTTTTCGAAGAACTTTTTGCTCATAAACCCCGTTAAAAACCATATTTATGAGCTTCCACAGCCTCCGGAAT
>JAZUDB010000088.1:0-2747 GCA_045639385.1 Anaerovoracaceae bacterium
CGATAATCTCTCGCATGTTACCCTGCAGAGAGTCTGTCAGGGATATGGCGATGGCCCGTTCGTCCATGTTCAGGAAGTTCTTCATGGCTACCTTAATGCCTTCCGGGTCGGTCTTGACTCTTACCTTGGCCACCGCGTCGATGTCAACGCCGATGAAGTCCAGGGTGGGCACGTAGCCGTTGGTTTTAATATCGATACTGATCTGTTTCAGGACCAGGATATCCTTTCTTTCCAGGAAGGGGAACCGGAGTCCGGCGCGTCCGATCAGGATTTTGGGTTCTCTTTTCGGTCCTGAGATAATGTAGGCCTTGTCCGGCGGTGCCTTGACGTAGCCTACGGCGATAAGTGCTGCAACGGCAACGATGGCTGCTGCAATAAGTATGTAGGTGATGGGTGGCATATTTTTTTCCTCCTTCTTTTTCCTTGTCACTTGTATTATAGCCTGCGGCAAGCCGCTGCACAATGCTTCCCGGAGATAAATACACTTGGTTATTTTGCACAAAAAAAGAAAATAGAAACTGTAAAGAAGGGCGTGTTTTATTGTGTAAGTAATAATGATATAATTATCGTGAGGAAATATTCGATAAAGATTTCACGAGGTGATTTAATGACTATATTCGATATTATATCCATGCTGGGCGGGCTGGCATTGTTCCTCTACGGTATGCGAATCATGGGGGACGGTTTAAAGAAAGAGTCCTCCGGATCCTTCAAAAGAGCCCTGGAAAAGGTGACCGGCAGCCCCGTGCTGGGATTTCTGATCGGTGCGGGTCTGACCGCCATCATTCAGAGCGCCACCGCTACCATCGTCATCGTTTCCGGTCTGGTGGGCGCGGGCATTATGAGCCTGACCCAGTCCATCGGTGTTATTCTGGGCGCCAACGTGGGAACTACCATTACCGGCCAGATCATTCGTCTTCTGGACGTAAACGCCGAGGGCGCACAGTGGCTGAACTTTTTTAAGCCCAGCACTCTGGCTCCGGTGGCTGCCATCATCGGTATTATTTTTATCATGGCGGTCAAGAGCAAGAGTTCCGGCACCGTGGGCACCATTGCCATGGGTTTCGGTATTCTGTTTACCGGTCTTTTGAACATGACCTCCGCCGTGGAACCGCTTTCCGGCGAGCCCTGGTTCACCGCACTGTTCACCAGCTTCTCCGACCGGCCCCTGCTGGGCTTTCTGGCAGGCTTTGCGGTAGCATTCATGCTGCAGTCTTCGTCGGCCACCATCGGTATTCTGCAGGCCCTGTCCATTACCGGGGCACTGACCTTCAGTTCGGTGTACCCCATCATTATCGGTATTTATCTGGGCGACTGCGTCACCACCGCCATCGTGTGCTCCATCGGCACCAAGGCGGACGCCAAGCGTACCGGCGTGGTCAACATTCTCTTTAATCTGAGCGAAATTGTGCTCATCAGCACGGCGGTGAACGTGATTCACGCCTGCGGCGGGCTTACGGGCATGTGGAACCAGGTCATGACCTCCGGAACCATTGCCAATACCCATACCGTATTCAATTTAAGCTGCGCCCTGATCCTGCTGCCCCTGGCCAAAACCTACGGCAAACTGGCAATGAAGATCATTCCCGACGACAAGGACGAAAGCGTCCGCGGACCGGAGCTGGATGCACTGGACGAGGCCCTGTTCCGCTCTCCGGCACTGGCTTTAAACAGCAGCTACAAGGCTTTGTCCCGCATGCTGGAAATCGTCTGCGCCAATACCTTCAAGGCCCTGGATCTGTACGCGGAATACAAGCCGGAGGAGGCTGCGGCCCTGGATGCGGACGAAGACTATCTGGACACCCTGGCGGACAATATCAATACTTACCTGGCGAAGCTTTCGCCGCACCTGAATGAAGGTCTGCAGGAAAGCATCCAGAATTACTATCTGCTCTGCGTCAACGATCTGGAGCGGGCCGGTGACCACGTGCACAGCCTGCGGGAATCTGCGGAAAAGTTCTCCGAAGGCGGAAAGCAGTTTACCAAAGAGGCCGCCCACGAAGTGACAGTAATGCGTCAGGCGGTGAACGAACTGCTGGGCGAAGCAAGCCAGGCCTTCTTAAAGCAGAATCTGGACGCCGCAAAGAACGTGGAACCCTACGTGGAATCCATCAACGAGCTTTGCGAAGACTGCAAGGGAAAGCACATCGAGCGTGTGGCCAGGGGCATCTGCTCCGTGGAGCTGGGACCGGCCTACACGGATATTATGACCCATCTGGGCCGCATTGCGGATATGTGCTCCAACATCGGCGTACACACCATCGCCCGTCACAACGGCGGTGCTGCCAGCTTCGAGCATGAATATCTGCACAATCTGCACCACGGCGGCGACGGGGATTACACCGCAAAGCTGAATGAGATTTACGATAAATATTCGGCCCAGTTTGCCGAAATCGAATAAGTAAGAAGTAAAGGAGGATCTGCTGAAATGACGGAATACAAATTATCAAGTACAGACGGTTACAGTCAACTGAATTGCTATGAATGGGCTCCGGCGGAAAAGCCCAAGGCGATTCTTCAGATTGCCCACGGCATGGCGGAACACGTGGCCCGGTACGAGGGCCTGGCTCTTTATCTGAACCAATTCGGCATTCTGGTGGCGGGCAACGACCACATCGGTCACGGCAAATCCGCGGTTCCCAAGGACTGGGGCTTCTTCGGCGCGCAGAACGGCTGGAAGCACATTGTGGACGACGTGGAGCGCTATCGCAGATTCCTGGACGAAAAGTATCCGGAAACACCCCATT
>JAZUDB010000089.1:0-1996 GCA_045639385.1 Anaerovoracaceae bacterium
AGTTTAGTATCAAATCGTAAAAAAACCATTGTCGGATGGAATCTGGATATCCTGGACATGGAGTATCGTGTCCGCAGATGTCCGGAAGGTGTTTATATTGAGATCAATGATGCAGCAGAGGGCTGGATGCCTTTATTCGGCGCAAACAGCAGGGGAGATTTTGTCGGTATGCCGACTTGCTGGCCTTTTGATGAAAGAAGTAATCCCAAAGGAGCAGAACCGAATGTCATTATGCTGGATATTGATTTTTTGCTGCAGAAAAAGCGCTTTCAGGATATTCTTTCCGAAGTCGCAAACAAGCCGGTATCCAGTGTTCCCGGTGTTACGTTTATGGGCGCATTGTCGGATGCAAAAGGAAATGTACTTCATATTATCCCGGGACAAGGATATAAATATTATGAAAAACCCGAATATGCAGTACTGACGAATTTCTCGCCATTCAAAGGAAACGCAGAAGTGCATCCCTGGATGGGTTATGACCGGTATGAAACAGCCACGCAAATGCTGAAGGCTGCTGCGGACGATTTCGATGTTACAGACTGCTTTGCAATTTTAAGGAAAGTTTCGCAGACGGTTTGTCCCACCGTAGTTTCTATGGTCTATGATGTCACAGATCGGGTAGTCTATTGGTGTGAACATCAAAATTGGAGTGACATTCAAACGCAGGCGTTTGAATAGGCTTTGAATAACGATGTTGAATTTAATAGATAGAAGGGATAGTTCAAGCTTTCAGCTCAAGCTCGGATCATGGCCGAATAAGGCTCTTCAGAAGGCTTACAAAGAAAACCCTGAAGCAAAGCCGATGCGAATGAAGTTTAGCTTGTAATTTGTTCCGCGTTATCTTTCCGTGCATTCCAGATAAAAACGTTTGTCGGAAGCTTCTCCCAAGGAGAAGCTTTTTCTTTGCAGCACACCGTGTTTTGCCACGTTTTCGAAAAGGCTGTCTTTCGGAAATTCGTTCCATACGATGGCCAGGTTCCCGGGCTTTTTGCCCAGTTCTTCCGCTTCTTTCCGGCCGTGAATGTATTCCAGACTGCTTTCGGGATGGTCCGCAAGCCAGGCGTCCAGGCGGGGCTGCAGCTCCTGCAGGTCCGGAGGATTCTGCGGGTCCAGTGCAAGATCCCGGCAGACTTCTTCCGGATTTACATGCATCAGCAGGCGGTGAATGGGCTCCATGGTCAGGGCCGGGTCGTAGAGATCCACGATTTCCGCCAGAGCAAAGCGGTCGCCGCAGTTTTTAGCTGCTGCAAAGGAATGATTGCCGTCACCAACCGCGTAGAGCATGCCGTCCAGAGCCTCATTTTTCATCGATAGAAGGATTTCTGCCGTCTGGTCGAGTATTTCTTCGTTCTGCAGAAACCAGCCCGTCAAACGGCCGGATTTCTGCATCAGTTCGAAGTCGTAGAGCGGTTCTTTGTCTGCCACGTATGCATCCAGCAGGGTGCTTAAACGCAGTTTTTTGTCTGCGGTAAGTACCATCACGTGGGGAAGATCCAGCGCTGCGTTTTTCCGGATTTCCACCCGGGCGGGCAGCCGTTCCGCTACGGTCTTTTCCGTGGGACGGATCAGCGATTTGGCCCCGGGGGAATAATCGTAGCGATCCAGGTCCAGCAGCAGAAGCAGGCCTTTACGGATGCCGCCGGTGGTCTGCCGGTGAATGTACATCAATCCTTCCCCAAGGCTTTGCAGGGTACCGTCGGTCAGATATCGGCGCATTTCCTCCTGGATTCTTTCTATGTCGGAGCTTTTTGCCGGCAGAAGGGCTTCCGGCAGGATCAGTTTGCATGCGGAGGGTTCTGCTCCGGTGAACTCTTTCACTTCCTGCCAGTAGGCCGGATCCGCACTGTGCTGGTCGCAGGCAATGCAGGCGAATTTCTGCAGATTTACTTGTTTTGCGGGGAAGAGGAGAGCAGGCAGTGCCGCGCCCGCTTCCGCCAGTTTTTCTTTATAGTTCATTATCGAATAATCCTTACGCGGTACACGCCGCCGATTTTTT
>JAZUDB010000090.1:0-5865 GCA_045639385.1 Anaerovoracaceae bacterium
TAAGCCTGCTTTTTGTAGTATAATGAATTGTTTAAGAATGTTTGAAATTTTACGATAAATTCAAAGGAGATCATCTATGAAAAAGACAGTCAGAGACATCGACGTAAAAGGCAAGAGAGTTCTTGTCCGCTGCGACTTCAACGTACCCATGAAGAACGGCGAAATTACGGACGATACCCGTATCGTTGCTGCCGTTCCCACCATCAAGTATCTGATGGAGCAGGGCGCCAGCGTCATCCTGATGAGCCATCTGGGCCGTCCCAAGGGAAAGCCCAATCACGAATTTACCCTGGAACCGGTTGCCATGCGCCTTTCTCAGCTTTTAAACAAGCAGGTGTTCTTTGCCTCCTGCGACGCTGTGGTGGTTCCGGAAATCGTGGCTGCCACCAAGGATCTGAACCCCGGCGACGTGGTCCTTCTGGAAAATCTCCGCTTCCGTCCGGAAGAAGAGGCCAATGACTCCATTTTCGCACAGGATCTGGCCGCTCTGGCGGACGTATACGTATCCGACGCCTTCGGTACCGTGCACAGAGCTCACGCTTCCACCGCCGGTGTGGCAAGATATCTGCCCGCCGTTTCCGGCTTCCTCATCGAAAAAGAGCTGAAGTTCCTGGGCGATGCACTGGACAGCCCCAAGCGCCCCTTCGTGGCCATTCTGGGCGGTTCCAAGGTATCCGATAAGATTGGCGTGATTGAAAATCTGATTGAAAAGGCCGACACCATCATTATCGGCGGCGGCATGGCATATACTTTCCTGAAGGCCAACGGCAAGGAAATCGGCGCCTCTTTATGCGAAGACGACAAGCTGGAGCTGGCAAAGGAGCTGCAGCAGAAGGCCCTGGAGAAGGGCGTCAAGTTCCTGCTTCCGGTGGACAGCAAGTGCGGCAGCAAGTTTGAAGAAGGCTGCCAAACCTGCGTGGCGGATTCCGACGCCATGCCCGCAGGCTGGATGGGCATGGACATCGGTCCAAATACCATCCGCCTTTACACCGAAGCTATCAAGAACGCAGGCACCGTGGTCTGGAACGGACCCATGGGCGTCTTCGAGTTCGAGGCCTTCCGTGACGGTTCTCTGGCAGTAGCCAAGGCTATGGCAGAATCCGACGCGGTTACCGTCATCGGCGGCGGCGACAGCGCGGCGGCAGTCAAGCTCTTCGGTCTGGAAGACAAGATCACCCACATCTCCACAGGCGGCGGCGCCAGCCTGGAATTCCTGGAAGGCAAGGAACTTCCGGGTGTTGCGGCACTGGAGGACAAATAAATGAGAACACCTTTTATCACAGGAAACTGGAAAATGTTTAAGACCCCCAAGGAAGCCAAGGCTTTTGCCAAGGAATTCCTGAAAATTTACGACCCGGCCGATGTAAAGGTTGCCATCGCGGCACCTTTCGTGGATCTGAAAGCTCTGGTCAAGGCCTTTAAGGGCAGCGGCATCGGTGTGGCGGCCCAGAATATGCACTGGGAAGAGTCCGGCGCCTATACCGGCGAAATCTCCGCGGAGATGCTCACCGCCATCGGCGTAAACTACGTAATTCTGGGGCATTCCGAACGGCGGCAGTATTTTAAGGAAACCGACGCCACCGTCAACAAGAAGCTGAAGAAGGCGCTTTCCGCGGGACTGCTTCCCATCGTCTGCGTGGGCGAAGCCTTAAAGACCCGGGAAGCGGGCACCCAGAACGACTTCGTGGAAAAGCAGGTAAAGGCCGCTTTTAAGGGCGTATCTGCGGAAGACGCAAAGAAGGTCACCGTGGCTTACGAGCCCATCTGGGCCATCGGCACCGGCAAGACCGCCAGCCCGGAGCAGGCACAGGATATGTGCGGCTTTATCCGGGAAGTGCTGGCGGAGCTCTACGGACCGGAAGTTTCCGAGGACGTGGTAATTCAGTACGGCGGCTCCGTAAAACCGGCCAATGCGGCGGAGCTGATGAATATGGAAGATATCGACGGCGCCCTGGTGGGCGGCGCCAGCCTGAAAGCAGAAGATTTCATCGAAATCGTACATTTTTAGGAGGATATGAAAATGGCAGCGATTGAAGACGTATACGCAAGAGAGGTTCTGGATTCCAGAGGGAATCCGACCGTGGAAGTGGAAGTCTATCTGGATGACGGATCCATGGGCAGAGCCATCGTTCCTTCCGGCGCATCCACCGGCGTGCACGAAGCGGTAGAGCTTCGCGACGGCGACAAAAAGCGCTACAACGGCAAGGGCGTTCTGAAGGCAGTGGACAACGTCAACGACATTATCGCACCCCACATCGTGGGCATGGAAGCCAGCGATCAGCCGGGTCTGGACGCGTATCTGTGCGAACTGGACAACACCGAAAACAAGGGCTATCTGGGCGCCAACGCCATTCTGGGCGTTTCCATGGCAGCTGCCAGAGCCTCCGCGGAATCCGCGGGACTGCCCCTGTTCCAGTACCTGGGCGGGGTCAACGCCAAAACACTGCCGGTTCCCATGATGAACATCATGAACGGCGGTCAGCACGCAAACAACAGCCTGGATATCCAGGAATTCATGATTATCCCCGCCGGCGCGGACAGCTTCCGGGAAGCCCTGCGCATGGGCGCGGAAACTTTCCATGCACTGAAGGACGTTTTAAGCAAGAAGGGCTTTCACACCGCAGTGGGTGACGAGGGCGGCTTTGCACCGGATCTGAAGACCAACGCGGAAGCCATCGAGCTGATTCTGGAGGCCATCAAGAAGGCCGGCTACAAAGCGGGAAAAGACATCTATATCGGTCTGGACGTGGCTGCTTCCGAACTCTACGACGAGAAGACCGGCACTTACAATTTTGCCGGCGAGGGCGCGGTCCGCACCGTGGATGAAACCATTGCCTACTACAAGGAACTGACGGAGAAGTATCCGGTAATTTCCATCGAAGACGGTCTGGCGGAAGACGACTGGGCCGGCTGGAAGAAGCTGACCAGAGCTCTGGGCAGAAAGATTCAGCTGGTGGGAGACGATCTTTTCGTGACCAATACCGCCCGTCTGGCGGAAGGCATCAAGAAGAACAGTGCCAACTCCATTCTGATCAAGCTGAATCAGATCGGAACCATCACCGAAACCTTCGACGCTGTGGAAATGGCAAAGAAGGCTTCCTGGACCGCCGTGGTGTCTCACCGTTCCGGCGAAACCGAGGATTCCACCATTGCGGACGTGGTAGTGGCACTGAATGCAGGCCAGATCAAGACCGGCTCTCTGTCCAGAACCGACCGTATTGCAAAGTACAATCAGCTGCTCAGAATCGAAGATACCCTGGGCGACAGCGCAAAATATGCGGGACTTGACGCATTTTACAGCATTAAATAAGCTTTCCGGGTGCAAACTACTTGCACCCGGCTTTAATTTATTATAAAATATTCGTTATCTCTAAGGAGGAATTAAGATAATGAGAACAGCATTAATGATTGTACTGGGACTTGTTTCCCTGGCTCTGATCGTCGTCGTAATGATGCAGTCTTCCAATGGCGAAGGTCTCTCTTCCACCATTGCGGGAGCTGGCGCAACCGGCGCGGCAGCAAAAAAGAAAGCAAAAGGTTATGATGCACTGCTCAACAAATTAACCGTGGGCACCGGCATCCTTTTTGTCGTATTAACATTAGCTTTACTGTTAATCAAGTAGAGCAAATTTAAGGAGGAATTATTAAAATGAATGCATGGTATTATGTTGCCCCGGCAGTAGGCGGCATAGCACTGGTCGTTGCAGCGGTTCTGGCAAGCTGGATCAGCAAGCAGAGCACCGGCAACGCAAGAATGACGGAGCTGGCCGGATTTATCCATGAAGGCGCAATGGCATTCTTAAAGAGAGAATACAAGACGATGATCATCGTTGTTATTCTCCTCACCGTAGTACTTGGATTCGGAATCAGCTGGGTTACAGCAGGACTTTACGTCTTCGGCGCAATTTTCTCCGTACTGGCAGGCTTCTTCGGAATGCAGGTAGCTACAAAGGGCAACGTCCGCACAACGAACGCTGCAAAAGAAGGCGGAATGAAGGCAGCTCTGAAGGTTGCATTCCGTTCCGGCGCAGTTATGGGTCTCTGCGTAGTAGGCCTGGGTCTTCTGGGCGTAGGACTTGCAGTAGCATTCCTGGACAACCAGACCGCAAAGGAATGCCTCATGGGCTTCTCCCTGGGCGCTTCCTCCATGGCTCTCTTCGGAAGAGTCGGCGGCGGTATCTACACCAAGGCTGCTGACGTAGGCGCAGACCTGGTAGGTAAAGTAGAAGCCGGAATTCCGGAAGATGACCCCCGCAACCCTGCCGTTATTGCAGATAACGTAGGCGACAACGTAGGCGACATCGCCGGTATGGGCTCCGACCTCTTCGAATCCTATGTAGGATCCATCATCTCCGCAATTACCCTTGCTCTGGCAGCAGGATTTGCTTACGAATCCGAAAGCGGCGTTCTGTTCCCGCTGGTGGTTTCCGCAGCAGGAATTCTTGCTTCCCTTGTTGGTATCATCTCCGTTAAGGGAGACGAAAAGTCCAACCCGGCAAAGGCACTCAACACAGGCACATATCTTGCAGCAGTGGTTTCCGCTGTAGTAGCAGTTCTCCTCTCCCAGAAGTTCTTCGGAACCTTCGACTGCGCCATCGCAGTAGTTGTAGGTCTGGTGGTAGGAACCGCCATCGGCAAGATTACCGAAATCTATACATCCGCAGATTACTCCAGCGTTAAGAGCATTGCGGAACAGTCCCAGACCGGTGCAGGTACCACCATTATTTCCGGTCTCGGCGTAGGCATGCTCTCCACCGTATGGCCCATTCTCCTCATCGGTGTAGGCATCATCATTGCATACGCAGTTGCAGGACTCTACGGCATTGCACTTTCCGCAGTAGGTATGCTTTCCACCGCAGGAATGACCATTGCCGTTGACGCATACGGCCCGGTTGCAGACAACGCAGGCGGCATCGCAGAAATGTCCGAACTTCCGGATGAAGTTCGTGAAATCACCGATACTCTGGACTCCGTAGGCAACACCACCGCCGCCATCGGCAAGGGCTTTGCCATCGGCTCCGCAGCACTCACCGCACTGGCTCTCTTCGTATCCTATGCGGAAGCTGCAAACATTACCGAACCCATCAACATTCTGGAACCGAAGGTAATCGTAGGTATGTTCGTCGGCGCAATGCTGCCGTTCATGTTCTCCGCATTTACCATGAACTCCGTATCCAAGGCTGCAAACCAGATGATCGAAGAAGTTCGCCGTCAGTTCCACGAAGACGCCGGAATCATGGCAGGAACCTCCAAGCCGGACTATGCACGCTGTGTAGATATCTCCACCGCTGCATCCCTCAAGGAAATGATCGTTCCGGCTGTTATGGCAGTTGTTGCTCCGATCGCAGTCGGTTTCCTTCTCGGAAAGCTGGCTCTGGGCGGCATGATCGCCGGTTCTCTGGCAGCAGGCGTTCTCCTTGCCATCATGATGTCCAACGCAGGCGGTGCCTGGGATAACGCAAAGAAGTACGTAGAAAGCGGCGCATTCGGCGGCAAGGGTTCCGAACCCCACAAGGCTGCCGTTGTAGGCGACACCGTCGGTGACCCGTTCAAGGATACTTCCGGCCCGTCCCTCAACATCCTGATTAAGCTCATGACCGTAGTAGCTCTGGTATTTGCAGGCTGGTTCGGCGCAGGACTCTTCTAGGCTGATCTCATCTTTCAAAAATACAATTTATCCCCGGAAGCAATTCCGGGGATTTTTTGTTTGTGGAGAAAGGGTATTAGGACGCCGGCAGGATCCGCCCTTGGACGCCGGCAGGATCTTCGGGAAAAGCTCCGACGGCTTTACGCCAAGCCCCGCTCCCGTCCGGCTTAGCGCTCGAAAATCGCGCTGCGCCGGCCGGTCGCGGGTCTTTTCTGCCG
>JAZUDB010000091.1:0-6548 GCA_045639385.1 Anaerovoracaceae bacterium
AACCGCTCCATCCAAGCAGAGGGCACCTTCGGGATCATGAAAAACGATCGATGGTACAAAAGAATTGTCCGAAGAGGAATCAATTCGGTGAAACTGGAAATATTTCTGGTCTCTATCGGGCAAAACCTATACAAATTCAACAACAAACTGAAAAAAATGCCATTAGCCGCATAGGTACAGATTTTATCAGTTCCATGGGGTAGGGGTATTATGCTCTTTTACAGAGCAATTTACAAAAAACGTGCACAAAAAGAGAGCGTGCGAAAAATGAAAACTCATTTTTCACACGCCCTTTTTTGTGTTTCCGAAATCTTTTTACTGCTGTGCCATCAGGTCGTTGATTGCTACAACGCCTGCAACTTCCGGGAAGTTCTCCTTCAGAATCTTTTCGATTCCGTTCTTGATGGTCATCTGGGAATGGGGGCATCCTGCGCAGTGTCCCTGGAGTTCCACTACAACCTGGTTGTCTGCGGTGTAGTCGATAAACTGTACGTCGCCGCCGTCTCTCTGCAGGAAGGGGCGGATCTGCTCGATCAGAGCTTCAATCTGTAATTTGCTTGCCATGTGTTATTCTTCTCCTTTTAATTCACCTCTGTTGGGGGTGGCTGTGTAAACGGGTATAAATTCAGTTCCGTTGAACTGTTTGATAACGATGTCTTTAATGGGGTCGCCTTCGGAATTGATGGTAATGTTGCCGGTAACGCCTTCCATGTTCGTAATGGCGTAGAGTTTTTCCGTCAGCAGGTAGGTTTTGAACTTGCCGTCCATGGTGAAGAGGAATCTGCCCCAGTCCGTAACCTGGTCCGTGGTGATACCGTTCTCTTCTTCGAACTCCGGTGTATTGAATGCGTCCGGACATTTCCGGAGGGCTTCCATAACCATCATGTAGGCGTCAAAGCCCAGGGCGGCCGCGTTGGTGGGGGTGCTTTCCTGACCGTATTTCTGCCGGTAAAGCCCGCTGAAGGTCTTGGCGATTTCGGTGTTGGTGCCGTTGGCCGCGTCGAAATCGATGGTGTAGAGGACACCGTTCAGGAAATTCAGGTCCGGGTAAACTTCCCGGGCGGCGGTGTCGATCTGTGCCCAGGCGTCGGTTCCGATCCAGCGGAGATCCAGCTCCTTGCGGTGGGCCCGTTCTATCAGCGGCAGGGCCTGCTGGGCGGTGCAGGGACAGTATATGGTATTGATATGTTCCGCTTTCAGCATTGCCTCTGCGGCGAAAAGCTCTTCTTCCGTGACTTCTGCGGAGAGGGCAATCTTTACTACGGACGGCCCGGTAAAGGTCTGCATTTCCGCTTCCTGACCCGGCTTCAGTTCTTCGTACGGGGTGACCGGCGCCTGATATTCGCAGGTCTCGGAGCCGCAGATTTCCAGAAAGAAGCGCTCGAAGGCTTCTGCCTTGCCGATGGCGTAGTCGTTGTCTCCCACGGTCAGCACCGCGCAGTGGGGCTGCTGTAGTTCGTCGAAGATGTACAGGGCCGCGCCCTCCGCATCGAAGGTGTTGACGTAGCTGGCCCGGAAATAGTAGGGGTTGGTCTGGGTCAGAATCGGTACGGTGTTGGTGATGGCAATGGCGGGTACCATGGCATCCCGGATGACGTCGCTGGCGGCCAGAGACAGGGTGTCGGAAACACTGCCCAGAATGGCGGCGCAGCCGTTGTCCACCAGGGTCTTTGCGGCTTCGGGTGCCACGTCCGTGCTGGAACGGTTGTCTGCGTAGATCAGTTCCACATTCATGCCCAGCAGGGCGGGACAGTATTCGTGGGCCAGTTCGATGCCCCGGATTTCTTCCTCCGCATCGTAGCTCTGACGGCCGGTAAGCGGTTCAAAAACCCCGATTTTAACTACGGATTTTGCGGGCTCCGGCGGGTCGATAAATCTCTTTTTGAAGTTGTTCCAGGTTTCGCATCCGCAGAAAAGCGCGGTGCAGAGCACCAGCATCAGGACAAATGCGCAAACCCTTGTCATTTTTTCTTTACTCACGGGATTTATTTTAGCATTTACCATAATACTTAGCAAGTTAACAAAGTGTGAAGTGTGTGTTATTATTATGTTGCGTGTTTGTCAGCAACGCTTATTTTTTGTTGTGTTTTATATGGCAGAATGCGCAAAAATTACAAAGGAGTGAGTTATGAGTTTAGGAAAACACCTTAGAGGTGCTCATGTAAACCACTGCAAGAACACAGCCGGAATGCCCATCATCCCGATGACCCTTCCGGAAAAGGTTTACATTCCGATGTCTCAGAGCATCGGCGCACCTTGCCAGCCTGTGGTAGCAGTAGGCGACCACGTAAAGCTGGGTCAGCTGATCGGAAATACAGAAGCCCCGATCGGCGCACCGATTCACGCAAGTGTATCCGGTGACGTAGTAGCTATCGAGCAGTTCATGACACAGAACGGCCGGGTAGATACCAACGTAGTTATTCAGGCTGACGGAAAGCAGGAAGTCGCAGAAACTGTGGTTCCGCCGGTCATCAACAGCAGAGAAGAGTTCCTGGCAGCAGTCAGAGCCTCCGGTCTGGTAGGTCTGGGCGGCGCATCCTTCCCGATGGCAGCCAAGTCCAACGTCCCGGACGGCAGCGCAGAGTATCTGATTCTCAACGGCGCAGAATGCGAACCCTACATTACCGTAGACCATTCCGCAATGCTTACTTATGCAGAGCAGATGATCGCCGGCATGAGAACCACCATGAAGTGGCTCAACATCAAGCACGGTATTATCGGTATTGAAGACAATAAGCCGGATGCCATCGCAAACTTCCAGAAGCTTCTTGCCGGAAGCTCCGACATCGAAGTAAAGGCACTGGCACACACTTATCCGCAGGGTGCAGAACGTGTTATCATCTACGAATGCACCGGCAGAGTATGCGCAGCAGGCATGCTTCCGATTAACGTAGGATGCATCGTTTCCAACGTAACTTCCATGCTCAAGCTGGAACAGTATCTGGAAACCGGTATGCCGCTGGTCAGCAAGTTCCTCACCGTGGACGGAAACGTGGTGGCAAAGCCCCAGAACGTGGAAGTTCCCATCGGAACCATGATTTATGACGTAATCGATTTCTGCGGCGGAACCACCGGAGAAGTCAAGAAGATGCTTCTGGGCGGACTCATGATGGGCCGTGCAATCCCCAGAGACGACTTCGCAATTTTAAAGAGCAACAACGCAGTTCTCTGCTTCGACAAGACCTTTGCAGACCGTCCGGAAGAGACCGCCTGCATCAACTGCGGCAGATGCGTTGCAGCATGCCCCATGAACCTGATGCCGGCAAGACTTTCCAAGGCATATAAGCACAACGATGTAGACGCACTCCGCGAATTCAACGTTATGACATGCATGGACTGCGGATGCTGCACCTATGTATGCCCCGCAAGAAAGCAGCTGAACTTCGAGTTCAAGATGGCAAAGGGCCTGGTTCAGGCAGACGACAAGAAGCGTAAGGAAAAGGAGGCAAAGAAGTAATGGCAGACAAGCACAGCAACCTGATCGTATCTGCTGCGCCTCATGTAAATGCTCCGCAGAATACTGCAAGCATCATGCGCGATGTGGTCATTGCCCTTATTCCGGCAATCGGCGTAGCAACATATATTTTCGGCCTTCAGGCACTTTTACTCGTTCTGGTATGCACCGCAGCAAGTGTATTCTTTGAATGGGCAACCAGAAAGATTTTAAAGAGAAGCAACACCGTAGGTGACTGGAGCGCCATCGTTACCGGCGTCATCCTGGCCCTCAACCTGCCGGTAGACATGCCCCTCTGGATGGCAGTCATCGGATGCTTCTTCGCAATTGTAATTACCAAGCAGATTTTCGGCGGTCTGGGACAGAACTTCGCAAACCCGGCTATCGTCGGACGTATTGCACTGTTCATCGGCTTTGCTTCCCAGATGTCCACCTGGAGAGTAACCGACAAGATGAGCAAGGTAATCATTTCCGCTGCAGGCGCAGACGCCGTTACCGGCGCAACCCCGCTGAACCTCTGGGCAGCCGGCGCAGAAGTTCCCAGCAATCTGGAAATGTTCCTCGGCAACATCAACGGTTCCATCGGTGAAATTTCCGCAGCAGCTCTGATTATCGGCGGCATCTACCTTGTAATCCGCAAGGTTATCGAACCCACCATTCCGCTGGCATTCATCGGCTCTGTAGCAGTAATGGCTCTGGTATTCGGACAGGATCCGCTGTTCCACATCCTTGCAGGCGGCGTTATGCTGGGTGCAATCTTCATGGCAACAGACTATGTTACTTCTCCGATCACCACATCCGGAAAGATCATCTTCGGTATCGGCTGCGGCGTTCTGACCATGCTGATCAGAATGTACGGAAGCTATCCGGAAGGTGTTTCTTTTGCAATCCTCTTCATGAACGTTCTTACACCGCACATCGACAGCATTACAAAGCACGTCCCGTTCGGTCTTGAGAAGAAGGGAGGCAACAAATAATGGAAAACAAGAGTAAGCTTTCAATCTTCCTCAACGGTATCGTTAAGGAAAACCCGATTCTGGTTCTGGTTCTGGGTACCTGCCCCACGCTGGCACTTTCCACCGCAGCCATGAACGGTATCTATATGGGTCTGGCACTGACCTTCGTTCTTACCTGCTCCAACATCTTTATCTCCGCACTCAAGAAGGTAATTCCGGATGCAGTAAGAATTCCGTGCTTCATCACCGTTATCGCAACATTCGTTACCATCGTACAGCTCGTCATCAAGGCATTCCTTCCGGAACTTGACAGCGTTCTGGGCGTATACATTCCGCTGATCGTAGTTAACTGCATTATTCTGGGCCGTGCAGAAATGTTCGCCTGCAAGAACACCGTTATCGATTCCGCATTCGACGGACTGGGCATGGGTATCGGCTACATGATCGCTCTGACCTTCATCGGCTGCATCCGTGAGCTCACCGGCGCAGGAACCCTCTTCGGAATTACCGTAACCGCAAACTTCCTTACCCCCTTCGGCCTCATGACCCTGGCACCCGGCGGATTCCTCGTATTCGGCTGCGTCATCGCTCTCATGAACAAGCTCACCAAGGGTAAGGTCAGAGAAAAGCAGAACAACAAGTGCATGGGATGCCCGGGTTCTGCATTCTGCTCCCAGTCTCAGGAAGGAGGTTGTGACCAGTAATGAAAGCTGCATTATTTTTAGTATTCAGTGCTATCATCACCAACAACTATGTATTATCCCAGTTCCTCGGAATCTGCCCGTTCCTGGGTGTTTCCAAGAAGCTTGACAATGCAATGGGTATGTCCATCGCCGTTATCGTCGTTATGGTAATGGCAACCGCCGTAACCTGGCCCATTCAGACCTATCTGCTCGACCCGAACGGAATCGGCTACATGCAGACCCTGGTATTCATCCTGGTTATTGCAGCTCTGGTACAGCTCATCGAAATCGTGCTGAAGAAGTACATCCCCAGCCTGCATGCAGCTCTGGGTGTATACCTTCCTCTGATCACAACAAACTGCGCAGTTCTGGGCGTTTGCGTTCTGAACATCACCGCAGAATATACCTACGGACAGGCTCTTCTCAACAGCTTCGGTTCCGGCGTAGGCTTTATGCTTGCCATGTTCCTCTTTGCAGGCGTCAGAAGCAAGATCGAAACCAACGACTATCCGGAAGCTTTCAAGGGCGTTGCATCCACTCTGGTTGCAGCATCCATCCTCAGCCTTTCCTTCCTCGGATTCTCCGGACTCGTTTCCGGACTGTTTGGAATGTAGGAGGTAAAACATGGAAGCATTTGTAACACCGGTTCTTCTTACAGTTATTATCGCCGGCATTGCAGCTGTTATGCTTGCACTTGCCGCAAAATTCCTGGCAGTTCCTGTTGATGAACAGGCAGTTGCCATTCGTGAGTGCCTCTCCGGCGCAAACTGCGGTGCCTGCGGTTTTGCCGGATGCGACGACTACGCAAAAGCACTTGCAGACGACCCCACCATTCCGTCCAACCTCTGCGTACCGGGCGGTGACGGTGCAGCAACCAAGATTGCTGCCATTCTGGGTCAGGAAGCAATGGACGTTATCGAACAGGTTGCAGTCATTCACTGCTCCGGTATCAATGACGTTACCAAGCCGGAAATGGAATATCAGGGCATGAAGTCCTGCGCAGCAGTAAAGGGCTTCTTCGGCGGCCCCGGCTCCTGCAAGTACGGCTGCATCGGCATGGGCGACTGTGCCAATGCCTGCCCCCACGGCGCCATCGAAATCTGCGAAGGCGTTGCCAAGATCAACAGAGACGTCTGCATCGGCTGCGGTATCTGCGCAAAGACCTGCCCGCAGCACCTGATTGAGATCGTTCCGCTCAAGTCCAGAGTGGTTGTGGGATGCTCTTCCTGCGACAAGGGCAAGACCACCAAGGATCTCTGCGACCGCGGATGCATCGGCTGCAAGATCTGCGAAAAGGAATGCAAGTTCGACGCCATTCACGTGGTGAACAACCATGCCGTAATCGACTATGATAAGTGCAAGTCCTGCGGTATGTGCGCAAAGAAGTGCCCGAGACACCTGATCAACGTATTCCCGAAGAGCGCGAAGGCAGCTCAGAACCCGGCAGCACCGAAG
>JAZUDB010000092.1:0-22624 GCA_045639385.1 Anaerovoracaceae bacterium
AACATGACGCCGATTTTTTCTCTCAGCTGATTGATAAAGATAATCATGGTGTTGGTCTTATTTGCCACACCGGTGATTTTCCGCAGGGCCTGAGACATCAGTCTTGCCTGCTGCCCCACATGGGAATCTCCCATATCGCCTTCAATTTCCGCCTTGGGAACCAGTGCTGCCACAGAGTCGATAACGACTACGGAAATAGCGCTGGAACGTACCAGCATTTCACAGATTTCCAGAGCATCTTCTCCGGTATCCGGCTGGGAAACCAGAAGATCGTCGATATCTACGCCTAAGGCCTTTGCGTAGATCGGATCCAGAGCATGTTCCGCATCGATGAAAGCTGCTTTGCCGCCGGCTTTCTGTGCTTCTGCAATAACGTGAAGTGCCAGCGTGGTTTTACCGGAAGATTCCGGTCCGTATATTTCAATGATTCTTCCCTTGGGAAGTCCGCCGATTCCGCAGGCAATGTCAAGGCTGACGGAACCAGTGGAAATGGCTTCTATGTCCAGTCTGGCGGTGTCATCGCCCAGGATCATGACGGATCCTTTGCCGAAGCGCTTGTCTATCTGGGCCAGCGCAGCCTCCAGAGCTTTATCTTTATCGGTTTTCTGTGCATCGTTTTTCATAATTCCCTCCGTGTGAGAACAAATGTTCTGTGTATATAATACCCCACATTCGAACAGCGGTCAAGCAAAATTATATTACCATATATTACCATTTTGTCAACATAGAAATTATTTTACGGAATCGTAAATTATGCGCAGCATGGTATTGCAGGCATCGGTGCGGATGGCATTGCGGCTTCTGCAGGCGGATTTGATTTCCAGAACACTGGTCTGTCCGGCAAAATAGAAGCCTACGTAATACAGTCCCACCGTTTTTCCTTCCGCAGGGTTCGGCCCTGCGTTTCCGGTAATGGCAATGCACACGTCACAGCCGCTGTAAATCCGCAGACCTTCCACCATCTCCCGGGCGGTTTCCGCAGAGATGGCGCCGAAAGCCTCCAGTGTTTCCGGGTCCACTTCCAGCTCGGAAATTTTTGCCGCGTTGGAGTATGTCACCAGACCCCGATCAAAAATCTCGGAAGTTCCCGGAATATCGGTGATGATTTTTGCCATCATGCCGCCGGTCATGGACTCAGCAGTGCTGAGGGTATATTTTTTTTCTTTCAGAAGATTGACGGTTTTATTCAGAAGATCCTTATCGATGGTCATCCCTTCAGTACCTCAATGTTTTTGGCAATATAGTTGTAGCCCGAAATTACGGTCATAATCATGGAAAGATCCAGCACGATGCGGCCGGCAAGGAAAATCTTTTCTCCTACAATCAGCCCCAGCATCATAGCCGGTACGGCAATCATCTGAAGTACTGTTTTGATTTTTCCGAAGATGTCGGCTGCTATTACCTTGCCTTTTTCTGCTGCAAGCATACGGATACCGGCCACGGCAAATTCCCGGAAAAGTACGATGATCAATGCCCAGTCCGTCATATATCCGCCGGAAACGAAAAGGCAGAAAGCGGAATAATTCAGGATTTTATCCGCCAACGGATCCATGAATTTTCCGAAATTGCTGACCAAATTATATTTTCTGGCAATTTTTCCGTCCAGCATATCCGTAAAGGAGGCCAGAACAAAGAGTGCCAGCGCAAGAATCATCCGGTCTGCATAATAAGCCCAGATGAAAAAAGGCACAGCAATAATTCTTGCAATTGTTAATATGTTGGGAACGTTCTTATTCATCTTCATTTGCCAATACCCCGCTTAGATCGTAGTCAAATGCATCATTTATCAATACATCCGCAAAATCGCCGCATTTCAGCGGTTTTGGGCTTTTTACAAGGACCGCGTTGTCTATTTCCGGCGCATCCATGGCGGTGCGGCCGATATATACGTCTTCGGTATCCTGTTCTTCGATCAGAACACGCAATGTTTTCCCGATGAAGCCTTCGTTATGTGTCAGGGAAATGCTGCGCTGCAGTTCCATGATCTTATCTTTTCTGCGCTCTTTTGCGTCCTGCTTCACCTGATGGTCCATGCGGGCCGCGGCAGTCCCCTCTTCTTTGGAATAAGCAAAGACTCCCAGGCGGTCGAACTGCATCTCTTCCACAAAATCGTACAGTTCCTTAAAGTCCTGCTTGTTTTCCCCGGGGAAACCGGTAATCAAAGTGGTCCTTATGGTGATTCCCGGAATTTGTTTACGTAATTTTGTTACGGTAGAGCGAATGGATGCACCCGTGGATTTCCGGTTCATGGCCTTCAGAATCTTGTCGCTGCAGTGCTGGATAGGAATATCGATGTACTTGCAGATTTTCGGCTCGGTTTTGATGCAGTCAATCAGTTCGTCGGTAATTTCATCCTCGTAGCAGTACATCAGTCGGATCCATTCGATGCCTTCGATGGCACAGAGCCTGCGAAGAAGCGCGGGAAGCGTCCCTTTTTCGTGCAGATCTCTTCCGTAGAACGTAACGTCCTGGGCGATCACTACCAGCTCTTTGACCCCTGCAGCCGCCAACTTTTCGGCCTCCGCAAGAATATCTTCTTCTTTTCTGCTCCGGTATTTGCCCCGCATCAGAGGAATGGCGCAGTAGCTGCAGATATTGTTGCAGCCTTCCGCAATCTTAATGCAGGCTGTATGGTTTTTGATAATTTTCCGGGGAAGTTCCGCAAACACCTTCCGGCAATTTTCGGTCAGCACCCGGTCCGCAACATTCCCGGATGCAATATCCGGAAGCTTTTCATAATCGTCTACGCCGATAAAAGCGTCTGCCTCGGGAAGTTCTTTTGCCAGTTCCTGCGCATATCTTTGAGAAAGACAGCCTGAAATAATCAGTTTCTGGCTGTCCTTTTTTACGGAAATCAAATCAAAAATGCTTTCGATGGACTGTTCTTTTGCATCCAGGATAAACCCGCAGGTGTTGACCATCAGCAGGTCTGCATCTTCCGGATGATCCGTCTGCACGTAACCGCACTTTTCCAGAATTCCCAGGGCGCATTCGGAATCTACGGTATTTTTTTCGCAGCCTAAGGTTTTAATGTAAACTCTTTTCATTTATAAATCTCCGGAGAGTTCGGCGGTTCTTGCTTCGTATTCGTCAAACTCTTCCTGTGTCATCAGTACTTTTCTGGGACGGGCACCGTCTGCCGGGCCCACCATGCCCCGTTCTTCCATCATATCCACCAGACGAGCCGCACGGTTATATCCGATGCGGAAGCGTCTCTGCAGCATGGAAACGCTGCACTGGTCCGCCTTAATTACGGTTTCCAGGGCGTCCATGAACAGTTCGTCTCCTTCTTCGTCGCCGCAGGCCGCTGCGTTGGCACCGGCCTTATCCATGGCATTGATAATATCTTCGTTGAACGAACCGGCTGCTGCCTGTTCCTTTACAAAATCGATAACCGCTTTCATTTCTGCGTCGGAAATATAGGTTCCCTGCACGCGGATGGGTTTGGAAAGACTCTGAGGACTGTAAAGCATATCTCCTCTGCCCAGCAGATTCTCCGCACCGGTCATATCCAGAATAACCCGGGAATCGATGGAAGAAGATACGGACAGTGCAATCCGGGAAGGAATGTTGGCTTTAATAACGCCGGTAATAACGTCCGTGGAAGGTCTCTGGGTGGCAATTACCAGGTGCATTCCGGCCGCTCTTGCTTTCTGTGCAAGCCGGCAGATGGAATCTTCCACCTGGTTCTGAGCAGCCATCATCAGGTCTGCCAGCTCGTCGATTACGATGACGATTTCCGGCATAATCTGATCGGTTTCGCCTTTAAACTTTACGCTTTCGTTGAAGCTCTCCAGATCCTTAACGCCTTCTTCCGCAAACTTGTTGTAGCGGTTGTTCATTTCACTGACAGCCCAGCCCAGCGCCACAGAGGCTTTGCTGGGCTCTGTGACCACCGGAATCAAAAGATGCGGAATTCCGTTGAAAGGCGTCAGTTCCACAATCTTCGGGTCGATCAGGATCAGTTTGACCTCATTGGGCTTTGCATGGTACAGCAGAGAGATCAGCATGGAGTCGATACAGACACTCTTTCCGGAACCGGTGGTGCCTGCAATCAGCAGATGCGGCATATCGTGAATATCGCAGACGATGTTTTCCCCGGAAATGCTTTTTCCAAGGGTAACGGCGATTTTGGATTTATGCTGCTTAAACTCCTTGGAATCTACCAACTCCCGCAGCGTTACGGTCTGAGTGGCTTCGTTGGATACTTCGATGCCTACCGCCGCTTTGCCCGGAATGGGTGCTTCGATACGAATGCTCTTGGCCCGCAGGTTCAGCGCGATATCGTCGTGAAGTCTGGTGATCTTGGAAACCTGTACGCCGGGGGCCGGCTGCACTTCGAAACGGGTAACCGCCGGACCTTTGGTAACGTTCAGTACCGTGGCGGAAACGCCGAAACTGTGCAGCGTGTCCTCCAGTACATGCGCCTGATCGCTCATATCCGGTCCTTTGGAGGAGCCGCGGAGATTGCCGCCCTTCTTCAGCAGATCGATGGGCGGGAATTTATAGCTGTTGGTTTTCACCGCTTCTGCAGCAGGTTCGGTGACCGCTGCATTTTTTGCGATTTCTTCCGTCAGTGCTGCGGATTCTGCAGTGCCCGGATTTACGGTCTTGTTGGCAAACTTGACCAATACGTCTTCCGGTTCTTTGAGTCCGGCGTTCCGGTTGGTTTCGTCTTTTTTTGCCCATTCGTCATTGGCTACGTAATCCAGAATTTTTCTCCGGTTTTCGGTAATGTCCTCTCCTTCGTATTCGCGAATGGGTTCTTCTGCCGTCGGTTCTTCTGCAGGCATGGGCATGCTGCGGCTGAATTCTTCGGCGGGAACGGCGGGTTCCCGGATCGGAGATTCCGGAATATCGTAAACTTCTTCCGGGATGTTTTCCGCAGAAAGCTCTGGTGTATTTATATCTTCTTGTTTTACTGCTTTATTCTCAAAGTCCTTAACTGCATTCAAATTCAAAGACGGCAGTACGGAATTCTTAACTTCGGGCTTTTTAATTTCGTTGTTAAGGGGTTTTTCTTTATTTTCTTTTTTCTGTTCTTCGATTTTGAGCTGCTGCTCGATTTCAATCTGCTCCAGCTGCGCTTCCTGCTGTTCCCGTGCGGTCTTGCGGGCTTCTCTGCGAATTTTCCAGTTGTCGAAAAGCTGGGAAACCGGCGTATCAATTATAAAGAGCAGCATAATGATCATGCCTGCAACGGAAATCAGGTATAAACCTACTTTTCCCGTCAAATTCAAAAGAAATGCACCCACTGCAACTCCTGCAAATCCGCCGGATGCGGAACCCTGGTGATAGATTTCTTTTAAATTCTGCCAGCTGACCGGATAAGTTTCCGCTCCTTTCAGCGGCTGAACAGCACCGGCAAAAGCGGCACTTAGCAAGATCAGGAAAACGATAAAACTGAGTATGGAGCGCCAGGTAATCAGCGCGGTTTTCTGTGCAAAGACCAGAATGCCCAGCAGAATCAGGAAGAACGGCAGTGCAAAGGCTACCTTGCCGAAAATTCCCTTCATGCAGTATGTAACCTTTTCCCCTACGATTCCGCAGGTATTTGTCAGCATCGCAAGTACAAGAAAAACACCCAATGCAATCACGGCAATGGATATAATTTCGGACTGAAGAAGCTTTTTCTTTCTGAGTTTTTCGGCCTGTGCGGCTGCAATGGCCTTTTCCCGTTCCTTTTCGGCTGCGGTTTTTCGTGTACTTTTCTTAGCAGCGGAGCTTTTGCTCTTTGTGCTTGCGGTCTTTTTCTTTTCTGCCATGTTCTTGTACTCCTTAACACTCTATTGTAGCACAATTTATAGCGTCTGTAACGGATTTGATGAGTTCTTCCAAACTTCCGTTGTTATATATTACAACATCTGCCCTGCGGATCTTTTCTTCCTCGGGCATCTGACTGGAAATGATTTTTTCAATTTCATATGGGGTGCGTCCATCCCGCTCCATTACCCGTCGAATGCGTTTTTCTCTGTCGGCTGTAACTACCATGACCAGATCCACAAGATGTTCCAGACCGTTTTCCAGGAGGGTCGGTGCATCGTATACGCATTTTTCGGTAAAGCGGGATTTGGAAAGTTCAATTACTTTATTCGTGATAATCCGGTTCAGCAAATCGGTCTTTTCGGGAGAAGAAAAAGCGCGTTCTGCAAGAAGTTTCCGGTTCAAGGAACCGTCAGACTGCAGAATATCTTCTCCAAATTCTGCGGCAAGTTCCTGCAGTGCGGGGGCACCCGCAGCAGTTACTTCCCTGGAGATGGCGTCTGCATCGATAATCTGATATCCGTTTTGCTGTAAAATGGCTGCAACGGTGGATTTTCCCGAACCGATGCCGCCTGTAAGTCCTATAATCATTTCAAATCGTACCAGTTGTATGCGGAATTTTCCGAAACTTCCAATTTTACCTGCAGCGATGCTGCATTCTCCATGCTTTCCGACAGAAGTTTTTTGACCTTTTCTTCCTCTTTCGCCGGTGCATCGATAATCAGTTCGTCATGGATCTGAAGAATTAATTTTGCCTCCGGGCATTCCTGCCGCAGTCTTTCCCAGACGGAGACCATGGCGAGTTTGATGATATCGGCGGCAGTTCCCTGAATCGGGGTGTTCATGGCGAGACGTTCTCCCTGCTGCCGTACCATAAACTGAGAGGCACTGATTTCAGGGATGTTTCTGCGTCTGCCGTACAGTGTGCGGATTTCACCGCTTTCTCTGCAGGAGGCAACGCATCCGTCCATGAATTGTTTTACGGCTTTAAAGCGGTCAAAATAATCGTGTATATATTGTTCGGCTTCCTTCCGTGTGATGGTCAGCTCTTCGGACAGTCCGTACTGGCTCATACCGTAAATGACGCCGAAATTCACCGCTTTGGCGTTCGATCTCTGCAGCGGGGTAACTTCATCCATGGGAACATTGAAAACCCTGGATGCGGTTTCTTTATGAATGTCATGACCCTGATTGAACGCTTCGATCAAGGACGGGTCGTTGGACATATGTGCCAGAATCCGCAGTTCAATCTGAGAATAGTCTGCGCCCACCAGAATGCGGTCTTCCGAAGATGCGGTAAACACCTTGCGCAGCTGTCGTCCCAGTTCGGATTTGACGGGAATATTCTGCAGGTTGGGTTCCGTGCAGGAGATTCTTCCGGTGGCGGTAACCGTCTGCTGGAAATGCGCATGTATCTTTCCGTCTGCGGCAATCAGAGGCAAAAGTCCTTCTACATAGGTGCTGTTCAGCTTTGTGTAGGAACGATATTCCAGAATCTTTGCCGCGATTGGATAATCTTCTGCCAGTTTTTCCAGGATCTCCGCGTTGGTGGAATAGCCTTTTTTTGTCTTTTTCCCTGCGGGAAGACCCAGCTTTTCGAAGAGTATGATACCAAGCTGCTGTGGAGAATTGATGTTGAAATCCTCCCCTGCTTCCTTTTTAATCTCTGTTTCCAGCGCTTTGATATGCTCTTTCAGCATTCTGCCGAAAGTCTGCAGTTCTGCGGCATCCGCCCGGATTCCTTCCGCTTCCATGGAAGCCAGAACCTTGCAGAGAGGCAGTTCAATCTGATAAAGAACCTTGTCCAGACAGGCTTTGTGTACTTCGTTTTTCTGGATTTCCGCCAGTTCCCGGATGAGAAACAGTTTTTTCCCGAGAGAAGAATAATCTTCCGGATTGTCGAATAAACCGATTTGTTTGGGTTCTTCTTCCGTCTTTTCTCGGAAGGTTTCCAAAAGAAGACCGGATAAAGAAGGCTCTTTTGTACTGGGAGAAAGAACATATGCAGCCGCGGCACAATCAAATTCACACTCCACAGAAGACGTATCGATTTGATGCGCAGACAGGTAATAATAGAATTCTCCCAGCTTGAATCCGGTAATTTTTTTATTTGTAAAGTGTTCGGAAAGAATGGCCTGCAGCCGGTCGGAAACGATTACCCTGCATTGATCCTCAGAAAGAAGTGCCAGAGACCGCAGCTTGGGCAGGTTCCGGTGATTATTGTCGGAATCTGCAATAACCACGAAGCGATCGGAAGAGGCAAGAAACTCCGCAGCTTCCTGTTCTTCACGAATTACTTTTACTTCCGGATAAACGAAATTGTTATGATCGGAAGGAATATCCCGGGGCTGTTTTTCGGAAATCAGTTTTGTCAGATAGCTTTTGAATTCCAGCTTCGTATATAAGTCGATCAATGCGGCTGTATCCTGGGGACGAATTATAAAATCATCGAAGCTCATTTCCATGGGAACCGTGCGGATAATAGTTGCCAGTCTTTTGCTCATCATGGCGGACATGGCACCCTCTTCGATTTTCGCACGGAGTTTTGCACTGCTGACCTGATCCGTGTTGGCAATCAGGTTTTCCAGAGAACCGAACTGCTGAATCAGAGCGGTGGCTGTTTTTTCTCCTACACCGGGAATGCCGGGGATATTATCGGAAGTATCCCCCCGCAAAGCCTTGTAATCGATAAACTGCAGATGATCAAACCCGTATTCTTCCAGCATGGCGGCATCATCATACAATTTGAAATCCGTCATTCCCTTCTTGTTAATAATAACAGAGGTGAGGTCTGTGGCAAGCTGCAGGGCATCCCGGTCACCGGTAATTACGTAGGACCGAACGCCGGCATCTTCCGCAATCTGCGTAGAAGTACCGATGATATCATCGGCCTCAAATCCGTCAATCTCAAAACGGGCAATTCCCATGGCATCCAGAATTTCTTTCAGGATGGGCATTTCCATTGCCAGCTCCATGGGCATTCCTTTTCTGCCTGCTTTGTACTCTGTGTATTCCAAATGGCGGAATGTGGGCGCTTTTCTGTCGAAAGCCACCAGCATGTGGGTGGGCTGATAATCTGCGCGGATTTTAAAAAGCATACTCAAAAAGGCATATATACCTTGCGTATATATGCCTTCTTTGGTAATCATTGGTCTTTGAATTGCGTAAAATCCTCTGTTAATCAGACTGTTTCCGTCAATAACTACAAACTTTCTTTCCATTCTGACCTATTCTTCGTAAGGATCGATTGCACTATTGTTATAAACCTTCTGGACGTCATCGTCTTCTTCCAGAGCATCCAGCATTCTGCGGAGAGTTGCCAGCTGCTTTTCATCCGGAGTGGCTTCCATGGTCGGTACCAGCGTAATGTCTGCATCTGCAGTTACCCAACCGGCATCCTTGATTGCCTGGGCAACATCGGCAAACGCATCCGGTTCGCATACTACTTCAAAGCTGTCTTCATATTCGGTGATATCGTCGGCACCGGCATCCAGTACAACGTCCATCAGCTCGTCTTCGGTAACTTCGGATTCTTCTTTATCAAATACAAAGAGTCCTTTGCGGTTGAACATGTAGGATACGCAGCCCGGTGTTCCCAGGTTTCCGCCGAATTTGTCGAATGCATGGCTCACAGAAGAAGTTGTTCTGTTTCTGTTGTCTGTTAATGCTTCTACAATAACTGCAACACCGCCTGCACCGTAACCTTCGAATCTGAGTTCTTCCAGCTGTTCGCCTTCCAGTTCTCCGGTACCCTTCTTGATGGCTCTGTTGATATTGTCGTTAGGCAGTCCTGCCTGCTTTGCCTTATCTATTGCTGTACGAAGAGACGGGTTGTAATCGGGATCTCCGCCGGCCTTGGCTGCGATCATGATAGCTCTTGCGTACTTTGTAAAACTTGCCGCTCTCTTGGAATCCTGAGCGGCTTTTCTTCCTGCGATGGTATTATGTCTACCCATTGGAAAAAGCTCCCTTCTAAAATATATATTAATACTACTATAAACGAATTGAAATATCAAGAACAACGGGACAGTGGTCGCTGCCGAAAACATCGCCGCGGATGATGACATCGTTCACTTTATCCCGAATCCGGTCGGAAACGATAAAGTAATCGATTCTCCAGCCTACGTTCCGTTCTCTTGCTTTCATGCGGTAAGACCACCAGGAATACTCTATTTTTTCCGGATAAAGGTATCGATAGGTATCCGTAAAGCCTGCTTTCAGCATTCTGCCGAATGCTTCTCTTTCCTGATCGGAAAATCCCGCATTGTCGCGGTTTGTCTGAGGATTCTTTAAATCGATTTCATTGTGGGCAACGTTCAGATCGCCGCACATAATGACCGGTTTCTTCGCGTCCAGTTTTTTCATATATTCCAAACGCTTTTCTTCCCATTCCAGCCGGTAATCGATGCGTGCAAGACCGTCCTGGGCGTTTGGAACATAATTATTTATTATGTAAAACTCTTCGAATTCCAGACAAACAGTTCTTCCCTCGTTGTCCAGGCCCCCATAGTCTACGTGAATCGGCTGCATTCTGGACAGAATCAGCGTACCGGAATAACCCTTCTTTTCCGCGCTGCTCCAGTAGGCGAAATATCCCGGAACCTCCAGTTTTACCTGTTCGGGCTGTGCTTTTGTCTCCTGGATGCAATACAAATCGGCTCCTTCGGACACAATAAAGTCCAGGAGACCTTTCTGCAAGCAGGCGCGTATTCCGTTGACGTTGAATGTAACTGCTTTCATAAAAAAATATGAGTAGCCCTGTAAGCCGGGTTATGTATTGGACAATCATCTATCTAGACCTGGCGTTGCCGTCAGGCTCAAGCGACCTACCTCTCGAGAAGGGACGGGCAGCCCCCTTTCTGGCATTGCTCTTTCGAGATTACCACTCTTCTTGGTCTTGCTCCGGATGGGGTTTACATAGACGCAGCGTGTTACCATACTGCCGGTAGGCTCTTACCCTGCCTTTTCACCCTTACCTTGCGGCGGTTGTTTTCTGTTGCACTTTCCTTCGGGTCACCCCGACCGGCCGTTAGCCGGCATCCTTGCCCTGCGGAGCCCGGACTTTCCTCTCGTATGCACATTCCTGCCATACCAGCGATTGTCTGGACTACTCATCCTATTATTATAACAAATTTTTTAAATAATGAATCTCTTCTTCGAGCAGAAGTGACTTTTTTGTTTGATCTTCTTCGGAATTCTGAAGATTTTTCAGGATATCCTTCCGTTGTTTGATTTTAATTTCAATAAATTCTTTCAGTAAAGGATCTTTTTTTCGGAGAAGAAAATCGGAAATGATGAAATTTTCTTCTGCTTCATCTGCGGTGCCGGGACGAAGCGCGATAATCTCGCAGATTCTGCCTCTTTCTCTTGCCAGCGCGTAATCACACACGGTAAAGCCTGCGAGTGCCAAATCTCTGCGCATTTCATCGGTTCGTGTCCGCGGCTGCAGGATCAGTTTCCGAAAAGACTTGGATTTGGCCGGATCCTTCAGCAAAATGTCCCGGATCAGCTCTCCGCCCATGCCGGCAATAATCACCGTGGAAACTTCTGCGGAATCTAAAACTTCCAGACCCGCACCAAGACGAAAATCCTGTGCTTCCAGGCCGCAGTCAGTCAAATTTTTCCGGGCTCTTTCCAGCGGTCCTTCGGCAATATCGGTCAAAACCACCTTGGAACATATATTATTCTGCAGAAGATAGGCGGGAATATATCCGTGATCCGTGCCGATATCGGCGCAGGATTCCCCCGGAATGACCATTTCCGCGATTTTCTGCATTCTTTCACTTAAATTAATCTTCAAGATAGTCTCTCAGCTTCTTGCTTCTGTTGGGATGACGAAGTTTTCTCAGAGCCTTTGCTTCGATCTGACGAATACGTTCTCTGGTAACCTTAAACTGCTGTCCTACTTCTTCCAGGGTTCTCTGACGTCCGTCATCCAGACCGAAACGCAGTCTTAAAACTTCCTGTTCTCTTTCGGTCAGGGTTGCCAGTACTTCGTTCAGCTGGTCCTTCAGCATGGAGAATGCTGCGGCTTCTGCCGGGGACGGAATATCTTCATCCGGAATAAAGTCTCCCAGATGAGAATCCTCTTCTTCGCCGATAGGAGTTTCCAGCGAAACCGGTTCCTGGGCGATTTTGGAGATCTCACGTACTTTTTCTACCGGAATTTCCATTTCCTTTGCAATTTCTTCCGGAGAAGGATCTCTTCCCAGTTCCTGGAGCAGCTGGCGGGTAACACGAATCTGCTTGTTGATGGTCTCTACCATGTGTACCGGAATACGAATGGTTCTGGCCTGGTCTGCGATGGAACGGGTAATTGCCTGGCGAATCCACCATGTGGCGTAGGTACTGAATTTAAAACCTTTTGTATAATCGAATTTTTCGACAGCTTTGATCAGTCCCATGTTTCCTTCCTGAATCAGGTCCAGGAACTGCATGCCTCTGCCCACATATCGCTTTGCAATGGAAACAACCAGACGAAGGTTCGCTTCGCAGAGACGGTTCTTTGCATCCACATCTCCGTTTTCCATCCGTTTGGCAAGTTCCAGTTCTTCGTCTGCCGTAAGAAGCGGAACCTTTCCGATTTCCTTCAGATACATTCTGACAGGGTCGTCAATGGCAATGGATTTTTCCAGGTCTTCCAGATTCTCATTGGCGACTTCTTTTGCGATTTCTTCGAATTCGGTATCGTCTTCCGGGCTGATCAGGTCGAGGTCAAAATCATCCTCGGATGCCACGATTTCCGGAATAATATCGACTTCGAAATTCTCCAGAGTCTCGGTGATTGCCGCACGCTGTGCGTCATCCAGATCCAGTTCTACAATCAGCTCGTTCAGTTCGGATTCCTTGATGGATCCATCCTTCTGACCTTTTTCGATCAGACTGTTGATTAATTCATATTTTTTTTCGTCTGTGTAAGCCATGTTATACCCCGTACACTATTTCCTGCGAAGCTGTATCAGCTCCTGCATCAATTTATTCAGCTCTTTATTTCTCCGGTCATCTTCCGGAAGTTCTTCCAGCATCTGTATGCTGGTTTCAATTTCTTTCAGGCGGATGGCGTTTTGCCGTTTTTCAAGTTTGGAAAGACAGTCTTTCAAAGCACCTGCTTCATCCCCGATCAGTACGTTTTTCATTATACTTCGAAGATAATCGTATTCTTTATCTTCCAGCAGGTCTTTTAATGCCTGCAGATCGTAGTCCTGCCCTTCCCGGTACGTCTGATTCAGTACGTCCCGGATCCGCATGCCGCTGTCACTTACGTAAGCGAAATCAAATTTCTGAAAAACAGAGAAGTATTCGCTTTTTATCAGAGAAAGCCGCAGAATCATTTTTTCCAGATTCAGGTCTGATTTGGAAGCTTCCGGACGGATAATTTCCGTCTTGTTTTCTTCCTCTGTTTTTGGTTTTTCTGCAGCGTCTGTTTTGCTTTCGCCCAGCTGCACTTCCTTTAAAAGTGCGTTTTCCGATATGCCGAAGCGCGCGGAAAGTTCTTTTATGTATACTTCCTGCTCCACCGGAGAAAGCGTTCGCAGGACACCGGCAACTGCCTTTAAAAATTTGATATTCTGTTCTCGGTCGTTGATATTGTATTTTTTACCGATCAGAAGGACTTTATAATCCACATCCGACAACGCCTTATTCGACGCCAAACGGATAAATCCTTCTTTTCCGTGTTTTTTTACGTATTCATCCGGGTCTTTGCCGTCATCTACGTGCAGTACTTTTACTTCCATCTCTGCAGCGCGAAGAACATCTATGCCGCGCAGAGCAGCTTTTATTCCTGCAGCGTCCGCATCGTAGCAAAGAATCACCTTGCTGCAGTAGCGATGAAGCAGCTTTGCCTGATTGTCCGTTAATGCGGTTCCCAGGGAAGCAACCACATTTTTCACGCCGTTCTGGTACAGGCTGACCATGTCCATGTAACCCTCAACCAGAAAAGCATAACCTTCGGCGGAAATAGCATCCTTTGCTTTATCCAGACCGAACAGATTGTTCTTCTTCAGGAAAATGGTGGATTCGGGAGAATTCAGATATTTGGGTTCGCCGTCCCCGATGATTCTTCCGCCGAATCCGATAATTTTCGATCGTGTATTGATGATGGGAAAAATCAGTCGATTCCGGTATTTGTCGTAGAGTTTACCGTTTTTTGCGGATTTGGAAACCAGTCCAAGCTCCAGCATGTTTTCCGTGCTGACCCCGTTTTTTTTCAAATAGAGAACCAGTCCGTCCCATTCACTGCCGGCATACCCTAATCCGAAGCTTTTGATCGTTTCGGGAAGTATTCCCCGTTTGGTAATATATTTATATCCTTCACTTTCCGTATTTTTAATGTTGCTGAAGAAATATCTTGCAGCAAGGCGATTGGCTTCGAAGAGTTCGTCTCTTTTCTTGGAAGTTACCGTATCTTCTCTTTCAATAACCACACCATACTGCGCCGCCAGTTTTTCAACGGCTTCCGGAAAAGTGATGTGATAATACTTTTGAAGGAAAGTAAATGCGTCGCCGGATTCTCCGCAGCCGAAACAGTGATAAAACTGTTTCTTTTCCGAAACAACAAAAGAAGGTGTTTTTTCGTTATGGAAAGGACAGCAGGCTTTGTAACTGTCACCTGCGTGCTTCAGCGTCACCAGAGAACCGATGACATCAACGATATTACACCTTGATTTTATTTCTTCAACTGCGTTGGAATATGAATTCGCCGGCATAACCCCTCCTTACCAAGAGTATTATTCTTCGTTACTGCCGGCTTTCCTTTTAATTATTTTAATCTTCCAACATAATATTTAAGATTTTTACGTCTGTGGAACGCATGCCCTCTCCGGCCATTCTTCCTACAGCCTGAACGGTGGCTTCCGTGTTCTCTTTTACAAGACCTTCTCCGGGCAGATACTTACGTCCTAAGAAAGCCATATCCATGGAACGAAGGCTGCAGTCCAGTGCGGAGGCGATTTTCCCCGCACAGCTGCTTTTTGCTCCGTCACAAACCATGCCTCCGATGGTGGCAATCGTTGTGGATAGCGTATCGCCGATCACTTGCTCATCTCCGCCTTTCAGCCAGGCGATGGCACACGCGGCTGCTGCTGCAGCGGAAGTTGCCCCGCAGTAAGCACTCAAAGCACCGATATATTTCTTCTGATGCATGGATATCAGATTGGAAATCACCAATGCGCGAATCATTCTGTCTTCGTCTGCACCGAGTTCCTTTGCAAATTCGATGACCGGAAGACTGACGGTCATTCCCTGGTTTCCGCTGCCGGAATTAATGACGACCGCTTTGGGACATCCATTCATGCGTGCATCACTACCGGCTGCAGCCATGGCTTTTGCTCTGGTATACACATCTTTTCCCTGTTCCAAAAGAGTCTTGCCTACGCAGGCTCCGTATTCTCCCCGCAGACCTTCTTCTGCAATGGCGGTATTATCCCGGATTTGACGTTTAATCGGTTCCCGGAACTGAGAAATGTCTGCTGTTTCGGCATATTCCAGAATGTCTTTGATGTTCAGCAGAGATTTATCCGGACCGAGAGTACTATTACCGGAATTACTGCAGTTGCTTAAAAGTTCTTCTCCGTTTTTTACAATGCGGCTGATATTGGTATGACTTTCCGAGAGTTCCACCTCACAGCTTTCTGTTCCGACTGCAGCTTCGATACGGATATATAGATTGGGTACGTTCTCTGCAAGAAAAACTTTTACGTTCCTTCTTTTCAGTTCTTCGGTTAAAAGGTTGCGGTGAACTTCCGTAATACCGCTGAGTACCTGCAGCGCATCATCCGCGTTTCCGCCGATTATTCCTAAAAGAACAGCACATTCTATGCCCCGAAGGCCTCCGGAATTGGGAACGGTAACACTTTTCACATTTTTGATAATATTTCCGGAACAAAACACGGAAATTTTTTCCGGAATTGCTCCGAGTACTTTTCGTACAGTGGCTCCTGCCAGCGACAGCGCAATAGGCTCCGTGCATCCGGTTGCTTCAATCAGCTCTTCCTTTAATAACTCCTGATAGGTTCTGCAGACAGACTCGCTCAGCATCTGATTTCCTTTCTCCTAGTTCCTTAAATTCCATCCGGCAGGAACAAATAATTCATTGTAAATAAACAGTGCATATCTGTCGGTCATACCGGCCAGATAATCCTTTGCCACTTCATTCGTCCCCCATCTGTCCAGAAGCTTCTGATATTCCAAAGGAAGCTTTTCCGGATACTTTATGTAGAAGTCATAAAGCGAATAGATCAGGGTCTTTACTTTATCCATTTCGGTATTTTTCTTTACTTCCGGATTTCGATATACGTGCTCAAACATCCAGTCCCTGAGATGATTCATCTCCTCTTTGAATACCGGAGACTGAAGAATATCGTTTTGTCCGTCTGAGTTTTTCACCACATCCAAAACCAGAGAATTGATCCGGTCTGAATGATTAAATCCGAATAACTCCAGGCACTCTGCCGGAATGTCCTCAGTACGAATCACACCTGCACGCAGCGCATCGTCGATATCGTGGTTAATATATGCAATGCGGTCGGAAAGCCGCACGATTTTTCCTTCCAGGGTAAATGGTTCGTTGGGACCGGAATGATTTAAAATTCCGCCACGCACTTCTTCGGTCAAATTCAGCGTATTGCCCCTGGATGTTTTTTCGATCACATCAACGACACGCAGGCTCTGTACGTTATGGTCAAAGCCGCCGGGATGAATTTCGTTCAAAAACTGTTCTCCATTGTGACCGAATGGCGTGTGACCCAAATCGTGCCCCATGGCAATGGCTTCCGTAAGATCTTCGTTCAGATTCAAAGCACGGGCAATGGTTCTTGCAATCTGCGAGACTTCCAGCGTATGCGTTAGTCTGGTGCGGTAATGATCTCCCTCCGGGGCAAGAAACACCTGCGTTTTATGCATCAGCCGGCGCAGGGCTTTGGAATGCACGATGCGATCCCTGTCTCTCTGATAGCAGGTACGAAGATCACATTCCGTTTCCGGAATCATTCTTCCACGGGACGCGGACGCTTTCGCTGCGAAACCGGAAAGTGTCTGCCATTCTCTTTTTTCCAGCTCTTCTCGTAAAATCATTTTATACCCCTGTAGATCCGAATCCTCCGATTCGAACACCTTCTGCTGCATCATCCTCTGTGATTCCGAATGGCAGAAAAACAGCCTGCACAAAAGCTTTTCCCGCAGGAATCTGCAGAATCTTGTCTTCCTTGGAATCGTTTGTCAGGGAAATCAGAATATGGCCTTCATTATTTGCATAGTAGTAATCGGAATCAATTACACCGCAGGTATTATTCAGCTGCAGTCGGAATTTTGTTCCCAGCCCCGATTTCGGAAGAATAAAAAGTACCCAGCCTTCCGTGATCCGGGCGCGAAGTCCGGAGGGAATCCGAATGCTTTCGCCGGGCTTCAGCGTAAAATCCATCGGTGAAATAATATCGTATCCGGCAGAACCGGACGTTGCTCTTACAGGAAGTACAATATTCTGATAATCTTCTGTGGTTCCTCCGTCTGCGATAAACTGCTGCAGAGAAACTTTTTCAAATCTTGCAATTCTGTTCATTTTTTTCTCTCCGGTCATTATTATACATAAAAAAACCGCCGCTTGAAAGCGGCGGGAAACATTTCGTTATTTTTATGCTTTGATAATCGGAGTGTCTTCCAGACCGATTCTGGTCAGGTTGACTCTGCCCTGCTTATCGATTTCGCTGCACTTTACGGTGACGATATCACCTACGTTCAGCATATCGGTAACCTTTTCAACTCTGCCCTTGCAGATCTTGGAAATGTGCAGAAGTCCATCCTTGCCCGGGAGGCATTCGATAAATGCACCGAAATCCATCAGTCTGACAACTTTTCCGGTATAAATCTTACCCGGTTCGATGTCTGCCACCACAAGTTCGATTTCCTTCTTTGCGGCTTCCAGAGAATCCTTGTCCGGAGAAGCAATGTATACGGTACCGTCGTCTTCGATATCCACGGTTGCACCGGTTCTGGCAATGATACCGTTGATGGTTTCGCCGCCTTTTCCGATGACCAGTCTGATCTTTTCTTCCGGAACATGCATGGTGTAAATCCGCGGTGCATACTTGGACAGATCTTCCCGCGGTGCGGGGATTTCTTCCAGCATCTGCTGCATGATGAACATTCTGCCTTCTCTGGCCTGCTGCAGTGCCTTCCAGAGAATGTCTCTGGAAAGTCCGTGAACCTTAATATCCATCTGGATGGCGGTTACGCCCTTTTCGGTTCCTGCAACCTTAAAGTCCATATCGCCCAGGAAGTCTTCCATGCCCTGGATATCAGAAAGAATCGCCATTTCGGAAGTTCCGTCTTCCTTTACTCTCTCAATCAGACCCATGGCAATACCGGAAACCGGAGCCTTAATGGGAACACCGGCATCCATCAGTGCCAGAGTGCTTCCGCAGACAGATGCCTGGGAGCTGGAACCGTTGGAAGAAAGTACTTCGGAGACCACTCTGATGGCATAGGGGAATTCTTCCTTGCTGGGGATTACCGGCAGCAGAGCTCTTTCTGCCAGAGCGCCGTGGCCGATTTCTCTTCTTCCCGGAGAACGGGGCGCTTTTGCTTCGCCTGTGCAGTATCCCGGGAAGTTATACTGATGCATATATCTCTTTTCGGTTTCTTCGGAAAGTCCTTCCAGACGCTGGCATTCATCCAGAGTAGCCAGTGTGCAGACGGAGAGAACCTGTGTCTGTCCTCTCTTGAAGAGTCCGGAACCGTGGGTTCTGGGAAGAAGTCCTGTTTCACACCAAATCGGTCTGATTTCGTTCAGCTTTCTGTTGTCCGGACGGATTCCTTCATCCAGAATCATGGAACGAACCTGTTCCTTACGGATATCATAGAGAACGGATGCGATATCTTTTTCACCTTCCGGGAATTCTTCCGCAAAGTGTTCGAAAGTTTCTGCGTCTACCTTGTCCATGTTGTCCAGACGTTCCTGCTTATCGTAGGTCAGAATGGCATCATGCATCTTGGAGGTGGCATATTCACGGACAGCCTGGTTGATTTCATCTGCAGGCTTGTAGAATTCGATCTGCATCTTGGGCTTGCCCACTTCGGCAACGATGGCCTTGATGAATCTGCAGATTTTCTGAATTTCTTCATGTCCGAACATGATAGCATCCAGCATATCGGCTTCCGGAATTTCCTGTGCACCGGCTTCTACCATCATGATAGCTTCTTCGGTTCCTGCAACGTACATGGAGAGGTCGGAAACTTCTCTCTGTGCAAGCGTCGGGTTAATTACGAACTGACCGTCTACTCTGCCGATCTGAACGGATCCGGTAGGACCGTCCCATGGAATATCGGAAATTGCAATCGCTACGGAGGATCCGATCATGGCGCAGATTTCCGGTGCGCAGTCCAGATCGAGGCTCATTACGGTTGCAACAACTTCTACGTCGTTATAAAAGCCCTTGGGGAACAGCGGACGAAGAGGTCTGTCCATCAGACGGCACTTCAGTACGGCTGCATCGGCCGGCTTACCTTCTCTTTTGATGAAACCGCCGGGAATCTTGCCCTGGGCATACTGTTTTTCTTCATAATCGCAGGAAAGCGGGAAGAAATCCGCACCTGCTCTGGGTTCCTTAGATGCACAAACAGTAACGTTGACTACGGTATCTCCGTAACGTACCCAAACCTGACCGTTTGTCTGCTCGCAAACCTTGCCGATTTCGAGCTCCATCAGTCTGCCGCCTACGGCAGTTCTGAATGTTCTGTAATCTGTAAATCTCATTTTCTCTCCTAACAACAAACTAAGGCGAGGACCCCTGTCCCCGCCTTATTTTTAAAACTACTTTCTGAGTCCGAGCTTTGCGATGAGTGTTCTGTAACGCTCAATATCCTTTTCCTTAAGATAAGCCAGCAGATTTCTTCTGTGACCAACCATCTTTAAAAGTCCGCGGCGGGAGTGATTGTCCTTTGCGTGGGTCTTGAGGTGCTCGTTAAGTTCATTGATTCTGTAGGTAAGAACTGCAACCTGTACTTCCGGAGAACCTGTATCTCCCGGGCATGTTGCATATTCTGCCATGATTTCTGCCTTTTTTTCTTTTGTAAGCATAATAAAAAACTCCTTTACTGCATTCGCCCTTACGGAGTATGTCGTCGGAGAATCGTACAAACTCAGTTAAGGGTATATTTAATTGACAGTTAATTAAAGCACAGAAGTGCTGAAATGTAAAGCATTTTCGCAATCTTTTGCAATTTGTTTTTCCAAATCCTGCAGATTATCAAACTTCTGTTCGGGACGGAGGAATGCCAGAAACTCAACTTCGATATCTTTCCCGTAGAGATCTTCGGAAAAATCAAAAATATGCGTTTCGGCGTTCTTTGCAAAACTGCCGACGGTTGGTTTATTCCCTACGTTCGTGACGCTTTTATATTTCATGTTGTTAACATAAATATTTGATACGTATACTCCATTTCTGGGCAGCGCCATTTCCGGAGAAAGGTTTAAATTCACCGTGGGGAAACCCATTCTGGTTCCCAGATGCTGTCCTTTGGATACAGTCCCGCGGATATGATAACATCTCCCGGAATATCGGGAAAAATTCTCCACATCCCCCACTTCCAGGAAGCTGCGGATTAATGTGCTGGAAACAGATAATCCATCAACGGTAAAGTCCGGCATTACCACGGTATCAAAACCGAATTTTTCGCCGTAGGAACGGAGTGTCTGGGGATTCCCCTCTCCTTTATATCCGAAACTGTAATTGAATCCGCAGAACGCTTTTCTGCAGTGCAGTGTATCGCGGATAATATCGGATGCAAAATTCTCCGGAGACATGGTTTGAATAGCGGTATCAAAGGGAATGCAGATAATATAATCAACGGATAATTCCGCAATTGCAGCAAGTTTTTCTTCCGGGGTCATAATCTTCTTTACCAGATTATTTTGAAAAATTTCATTTACGGGAAGATCACGGAACGTAAATACCGCGGATTTCAATCCTGACAGTTCTGCACTTTGTGTCATCTGCTGAATCAGTGCCTGATGACCGAGATGTACGCCGTCAAAATTTCCGAAGGCAACCGCTGTTTCCGGAAGCAGTTCTTTTGCAGTTTGTAAATCGTAAATAATCATTCTATCTGTGAAATACTTTTACGGGTTTAATTCGGTTGGGATTATCCCAGATTCCGATTCCGCAGAGTTCATTATTGCAGAAAACACAGACCGGTTTCTCTGAAGAAAGTTCATTCTGGTCTTGTTTCAGATGTTTTCCGTTGCAGAAATCTATTTTCTGCTCCTCGGAAATATCCGTTCGGTTCATAAAGGACACCGCATCATCTACGGACCGGATAAGTGATGGCAGATCCTCTTTTGGTGTATTTTTCAAGACTTCCAGAGGAATCGCTTCGTCTGCGGAGAAGCCGCAGCAGGATGTTCTGCGCAGTGCGGCAAGACACGCGCCCGGACCAAGCAAAGCACCGATATCATGACAGATCGTCCGCACGTAAGTTCCCCGGGAACATTCTATCCGGAAGGAAAACTCCTGCTTCTGTCCATCGAAATTCAAAAGATCCAGGCTGTAAACCGTTACTTTACGCTTGGGAATTTCAACTTCTTCGCCGCTGTGTGCATAGCTGTAAAGATGTCTTCCGTTAACTCTAATGGCGGAATACTTAGATGGAATCTGTTCGATTTCTCCCCTGAAATGTTCCAATGCTGACATCAGTTCTTCTTTTGTTACCGAAGATTCTGAAGTCTGCAGAACAGTGCCCCAGATGTCCTGAGTGTCCGTAACGGTCCCCAGCCTGCACACCGCTTCGTAGGTTTTGGATGCGGAATCCATGTATTCAATCAGACGTGTTGCATAGCCCAGACAAATAGGCAAAACACCTGTTGCATTCGGGTCCAGTGTTCCCGTATGTCCCAGGTGCCGTTCTCCGAGAATACCTTTTACCACGGCAACTACGTCGTGGGAGGTATAATCCATTGGTTTGTCTATTACAATAATACCGTTCAATTTATAAAACTTTAATGATTTCCTGCTTCAGTTTTTCCGCGGCTTCTTCTAAAGTGCATTCCAGGGTGCATCCGGAGGCCATAAAATGTCCGCCGCCGCCGAAAGCCTTTGCCACTTTGTTGATATCTGCGTAGTTTTTGCTGCGAAGGCTTACTTTCAGCTTACCTTCGTTATTCTCTTTAATCATACAGGCAACTTCCGTGTTTTCGATACAGCGGATACGGTCGATACAAGTGTCAGCCTCTTCGTAAGAGCTTCCCGCTCTGCGGATGTCCTCCTGCATCACATAAGAAATTACTGCTTTTCCGCCGGCAAACACCTCTGCATGATCGATGGCAATGCCCTCCAGCTTCATTTGAGAAAGCGGAAACGTGGAATAAATCGCATTGCAGAGCGTCGTATGATCGATTCCGCTGCGGAAAAGTTCCGCAATTACACTGTGAACTTCCGCACCTGCTTTATCATACTTAAAACATCCCGTATCCGTGGAGATTGCCACATACAGATCTTCCGCAATCTCTTTGTGGATCGTGCAGTTCAGTTCTTTGAGCAGCTGATAAACCAACATGCCGGCAGCGGCCGCATCCGGTTCCACCACGGAAAACTCCGCGAATTTACCATCCTGCATATGATGATCGATGCAGAGATGTAATTTTGCTTTTCGGTATGCTTCCAGTCGTTTTTCAATTCTGCTTTCGTCTCCGCAGTCCACCGCATTGGCTGTATAATCCTCAAAATCGACGGAATCCGTACAGAAATCCGGGTGATTATAAATCACATCCAGATAGTGCGGAATACTGTCTTCCAGGAGAATAACCGCCATCTTTCCCATGTCTTTCAGAGCATGGCAAAGGGCGGAAGCAGAACCCATGGCATCTCCG
>JAZUDB010000093.1:0-1906 GCA_045639385.1 Anaerovoracaceae bacterium
CGCGGTGGACTGCATCGAAAAATCCGACGCGCTGACGGCTGCCGCAGATGAACTGCAGACCGCCGCCAGAGAAAAATGGATGAACAAGGAAGAATTTCTGGGCTACAATCCGAAGAAGCCGGACGGAAGCCTGGGAGCGTATCTTGCGCAGGTAATCTGCAGCAGTGAAGAGAACCTGAGCGTCCGCGAGCTGGCGGAAAAAGTTCTGGCGATTATCTCTTGACTCTGACGCAGCTGCAGGCAAGGGAACTGCGGAATTGGCGGCAAAGGCCGCTGCAGAGTATTGCAGATAGAAAGGATTTTCATGAAAAAACTGATAGAACTGTTTACAACTTTTTTTAAGATCGGGCTGTTCACCTTCGGCGGCGGATATGCCATGATTTCCATCATCGAAGAGGACTGCGTGGAAAAGAAGGGCTGGATTACCCACGACGAAATGATGAACCTGACGGTCATCGCGGAGTCTACGCCGGGTCCCATTGCCATCAACGCCTCCACCTTTGTGGGAAACCGGCAGGCGGGGCTGGCCGGCGCGCTTGCGGCCACCTTCGGCATGGTACTGCCTTCCTTTGTGATCATTTTCCTGATTTCGCGCTTTTTCGACAATTTCCTTTCGCTTACGCTGGTTGCCAACGCCTTCCGCGGCATTAAGATTGCGGTGGGCTTCCTGATTCTGGACGCAGGACTGAACATGGTGCGTAAAATGGAGAAGAAAAAGTTCCAGCGCACGGTGATGATCTGCGCCTGCGCGGCGATGCTCTGCATCAATATCTTCGCCTGGAACTTTTCGTCGATGATTCTGCTGCTCATTGCGGTTGCGGCAAGCTTTGCCTATGCGGCGGTGGAAAAGCAGAACGGGAAAGGCGGTGAAGCAAAATGATTTACTGGGAACTCTTTCTCGGATTTTTAAAGGTGGGCTGCCTGTCCTTCGGCGGCGCCTACGGTGCCATTCCGCTGATTCAGGACGTGGTACTGTCCTACGGCTGGATGAGCGAAGAGCAGCTGACCTACATGATCGCCGTCAGCGAAAGCACCCCCGGACCCATTATGGTCAACCTGGCCACCTTTGTGGGCAACACCCAGGGCGGCTTCTGGGGCGCGGTGCTGGCCACCGCCACCGTGGTGCTTCCGGCCTTTGTAATTATGATTCTGGTGTCGCTGGCCATGAAAAAATTCATGGAAAACCGGGGCGTAAAGCTGGCGCTGCGGGGCTTAAAACCCTGCGTCATCGGGCTGATTCTGGCCACCGGTATTTACATGATGGTAAGCCACTGCGTCGGTTTTGCCGGCGGACTTTCTCTGGACCTGAAGGCGCTGATTTTAACCGCGCTGCTGGCGGGGATCCGCTTCTTATCGCAGAAACTGCGGAAAAAGAAGATTTCTTCCATTCAGCTGATTCTGATTGCCGCCGTGCTGGGCATGGGCCTGTACGCCCTGTAATTCCGGCATTCCAAACGTGGGACAGAATACGAGGTAAACTATGCACGAAAAAGTGGCCGCAGCAGCCTGCGGCAGTTACGAAAAAGAAGAATTGCGCCAGGCTATGTCCGAAGCCATTGAGGCGGCGGGCGGTCTGGACTGGGTAAAACCCGGCATGCGCATCGGGGTCAAGCTGAACCTTTGCGCGGCGAAAAAGCCGGAAACGGCAGCCATCACCCATCCGGCAGCGGCCGCGGTCCTGACGGAAATGCTGGTGGCCCGGGGTGCCCGGGTGGTGCTGGGCGACAGCCCCGGCGGACCCTACAATGCGGCTTACATCGGCAGACTCTACGAAGCCACCGGGGTTAAACTCTGCAAAGAGGCCGGCGGCGAGCTGAACGAAGACTACGGTGCCATCGACGCGGTGTTCCCGGAAGGGGTCAGCATCCGGGAGTTCAAATACGTGAGCTGGCTGGACAAATGCGAC
>JAZUDB010000094.1:0-4778 GCA_045639385.1 Anaerovoracaceae bacterium
ACGTATACACCACCACCGTGGAAGTAGTCATTCCGGTTAAGACCTCTCCTGAAACAGGACTGATCATCAGCGGAATCGGCGTTGTCGGCGCTCTGGGCGCAGCAGCTTACGTATTCGGAAGAAAGCGTAAGGAAGACGAAGAATAATCCGTAAGGATCGATTCGAACTCTAATTGAATTAAAACAAGACGGGACCGAAGCAATTCGGTCCCGTTTTTTTGATGGAATGGAAAGTCTCTGCGGGGCGTATTGTGAACCTGCCGGAAGGCGGCTGAAGAAACAGAAAACGTATGAATGCTTAGTTATTCAAAAAAAATAAGGCTCAATGTGCAAATTATGCATCGAGACGTACATATTATATAATAATACTGAGTAAAACATCTTTTTTTGTGCAAAAAATACCATATTTCATATTGCGGGATTGTGCCGGCTGTACTATTATTAGAGTGTTATTTTGGTATTTTAATACAAAAAAGCATCGGGCTTTTTGGGGCGAGTAAACACTCGAAAATGTCGACGATGCAAAATGCAATGTGAGTGCCGGCGTAAGCCGGAGAAATGGGGTTATTATGAAAAACACGAAGACCTTTAAAAAGGTTCTGGCCCTGGCTCTGACACTCGTTATGGTATTCGGTTCTTTCGGCGCAGCCGGAGTATATGCCGCAACCGACGAGGTACAGACCAACGGGACAGTATCCTGGAAAAAGGTAGACAGCAGTCTTTATCCGACTGAGTCTCCCATCAACCTCGCAGCAGAAGTAGAAGTAGAACCGGAATATAAGGACACTGACGTAGTTCGTGTATCCATCGTTCTGGAAGATCCTTCTACCATTGGTGCAGGTTTTGCAGCCAAGAATATTGCAAAGAACGCAAAGGCTATCGCTTACAGAGAAAAGCTGGAAGCAAAGCAGCAGGATATGGCTGCTAAGATTTCCAAGAAGGTTCTGGGCGGCGAAGAGCTTAACGTTGTTTACAACATTACCTTGATTGCAAACATCATTTCCGCAGAAGTGGAATATGGTAAAATTGCAGAAATCGAAGCCATTCCCGGCGTACAGGAAGTATTTGTAGAACAGACATTCTATGCAAATACCGATACCGTCGGCGATGCACAGCCCAACATGGGACCGTCCTCCGGCATGATCGGATCTCCGGTTGCATGGGCAGAAGGCTATACCGGCGCGGGCAGCAAGGTTGCTATCGTTGATACCGGTGTAGATCCCGACCATCAGTCCTTCGACGAAGCTGGTTACAACTATGCAATGGAAGAAAACGCAAAGGCAGCGGGCATGACTCTGGAAGAGTACAAGGCGTCCGTAGGCGTTCTGACCAGAGAGTCCGTAGCGGAAGTCTGGGAGCAGCTGAACGCAAAGTCCTTCAGAAGCGTTACCAGAGAAGGTTCCTACCTCTCCGACAAGATTCCGTATGCCATCAGCTACGTAAACAAGAGTCTGGTTGTTGACCATGACCACGACACCGCAGGCGAACACGGTTCTCACGTAACCGGTATCTCCGCGGCTAACCGTTACATCCCCAACGGGGACGGAACATTCAGCCCGGCAATGGAAGTTGCCCACACCCAGGGCGTTGCCCCGGATGCACAGATTGTTACCATGAAGGTATTCTCCTCCAGCGGTGCTTCTGAATCCAACTATATGCCGGCTATCGAAGACGCTATCATTCTCGGATGCGACTCCGTAAACCTCTCCTTAGGTTCCAGCAACGCAGGCAGAACCTTTACATCCACTTATCAGAAGGTTATGGATGAAGTAGAAGCCAGCGGCATCGTACTTGTCATTTCCGCAGGAAATGCAGACTCCTGGGCAGAAAACACCAATGCCGGATATCTCTATTCCGACGGTGTAAGCCTTGACATGGTAGGATCCCCGGGATCTTATCAGAACACCCTCTGCGTTGCATCCATCGATAACGACGGATTCACCGGAATGCCGATTTACTTCGGAACCTATCCGGCATACTACACAGAGACCTCCGGATACAGCAATCCTCCGATTTCCACCACACTCCCCGGCGACCAGGAATACGTTCTGTTCGACAGTGTAGCAGTAGATGCAGACAACAATAATCTTCTTACCGAATATGCCGACGTAATCAAGGGCAAGATCGTCCTTGTTTACAGAGGAACCAGCTCCTTCTATCTGAAGATGGATGCAGTTGCAGAACTGGGCGGCGCAGGCTGCGGTATTGTCAATAACCAGGCCGGCGTGATCAGCATGGACCTCTCCAACGCAACCTCCAAGATTCCTTGCGTAGCACTGACACAGGCAGACGGCGAAGGAATCAAGGCAGCCTCCACCTACAATGAAGAAGGCGGCTACTGGACAGGCAAGGCTGTGGTAACCACAAGCGTAAGCACCGATTATTACGGCAATGAATATTACACAATGTCCGACTTCTCCTCCTGGGGCGTTCCCGGAACACTGGAACTGAAGCCGGAAATCACCGCTCCTGGCGGAAACATCTACTCCGTAAACGGTCTGATCGTAGGCGGCAAGGGATATGAAAACATGTCCGGTACCTCCATGGCAGCACCGCAGATCACCGGTATGGTTGCAGTATTCGGACAGTATGCCCGTGCAAACGGTCTGGAAGAAGCAACAGGTCTGAGCGCTCGTCAGCTGGCACAGTCCCTGCTGATGTCCACCGCAGAACCGGTAATCCAGAAAGAATCCAAGAATTACTATTCCGTACTGAAGCAGGGCGCAGGTCTTGCTCAGATCGGCGCAGCAGTAAACGCACGTACTTACCTCTTCATGGATGACAGTGCATGCGCTACCGCATCTGACGGAAAGATCAAGGTAGAACTGGGTGACGATCCGCAGAGAACCGGAAAGTTCACCATCAAGTTCTCCGTAAACAACCTGGAAGATGTTGAAAAGTACTTCAATCTCCGTGCAGATTTCTTTACTCAGGACTTCTTCACAGAGGATGGAGTAGAATACCTCGACGAACTCACCACACCGCTGACAGCTTCCGTAAAGTGGACTGTAAACGGCGAAGCAGTAGAACCCAGTGCAGATCCTGCCATCGTTCACTGCGACTTTGATGCAGACGGCGACGTAGACGAAGACGACGGACAGGCTCTCCTCGACTATGTAACCACCGTTCGTGAATCCATTAACGACGAAGAATATGCAGACTTCGACGAAGACGGAAACATCGATACCTACGATGTATATCTCTTCTTCTTAATGCTGGGCGAAAACGCAGTAATCCTCCCGGCAGGCGGAAGCATTGATGTTACCTGCGACGTAACACTCAAGGACATCAGCAAGTACGACGTTGACGGCGCATACGTAGAAGGTTACGTATTTGCCGAAGAACTCACCGATGAAGAAGGCGTCCTGGGTGACGTTCACTCCATCCCGGTTCTCGGTTACTACGGAAGCTGGACCGATCCGTCCATGTTCGATATCGGAACCTACAACGATTATAAGTCCGGCGCAGAAACCCGCGAACCGTACATGGCAGCAGCCAACGCAAATGCAAAGAATGCCAACAACATTCTGATCGTCAGATTCAACGGTTCCAGAACAAACTCCAACTTCGGCGGCAACCCGCTGGTAGCAGACAGCAAGTACTTCCCGGAAAGAGATGCTCTCTCCTCCACAAACAACACAACTGTATATCAGTTCAAGTACTCTGTCATCCGTAACGCAGAAAAAGGTATCTGCAACGTTAAGGAAGAAGGAGAAGACGGCTATGTCGGATACTCCACAGCCTTCAACACAACCAATGCTGCATACTACAACGACAGCAGCCTTGCATGGAGCGGTACATCCACAAGCAGAAACATCAACTATGTTCTGAAGAACTTTACCGATGACGCAAAGGCATCCGTTAACGTAACTCTTGCTCCGGAATATTACACCATGAACGGACAGGAAGTTGACTTTACCAAGCTTGGCAAGGGCGCAACCAAGTCCATCAAGTTCACCGTTGATAATACTGCTCCGGAACTGGTAGACGCAGTGCTCAATACCAGCCTGGTAGACGGCAGCCAGAACATTGATCTGACCTTCAAAGATAACCAGTTCGTAGCATGTGTTGTTGCAACCAATGCAGCAAAGAAGCAGCTGGCTAAGATCGGTGCTCCGCAGGATGCTGTAGAAGCAGGCAGCGAATACACCGTAAACGTTCCGCTTACCGACGAAACAAAACTTACCGTTCAGGTATACGACTATGCATACAATGTAGGCACTTTCGAACTCGACTGGACTCCGTCCGTTCCGACAGAAGCTCCGGCAGAAGAAGCAGCAGTTGAAGCTCCGGAAGCAGTAGAAGTTCCTGCAGTGGAAGAAGTTCCCGAAGTTATCGTAGAAACTCCGGAACACGTTACCGGCGGACTGAACGCAGTAAAGCTCGTTGGCGGCGAAGCTGAAATCAATGCCTCTGAATCCGCAGCATCCGCAACGGTTTCCGTAACCGCAACCGATGCAGAAGGCAATGATGTTGACACCACCAACGGACTCTTCGAAATCACCTGGGACCCGGAAGCTCTGGAACTGACAGACTACAGTGTATTTGCACAGTACAAGTCCGTAAAGGAAGAACCTGGAAAGCTCATCGTTGGCTACGTTGATCTGGAAGGAATTCCGGCAGGCGAAGAAATCGTTAAGCTCAGCTTCAAGTTCAAGGGTCACCCGGCAGTAGTTACCGTAAACCACGAAGAAGCATCCGAAGAAGATGAACTCGGATACACCGAAGTTCTCTGCCTCTTCGAACACGAATTCACCGAAGTAAGAGACGCTAAGGAAG
>JAZUDB010000095.1:0-2336 GCA_045639385.1 Anaerovoracaceae bacterium
GCTCTATTTGATCGGATATAGCGATGGAGTCCGAAATTTTTTCCTTTCCGTTTTTGATGGAACAAAAGTTGCAGATAAAATTCGGGATATCTCCACGACTGTTACTACAGACGAGACGGCAGATTCTATTTACTCCCGGATAACCAGATATCGTTCCGGGTTTTTAACGATGTTGAAATACCCAATTGTCGGGTCCTGGTGGAAGGGCGGTACCAGCGGGCATTCGGCGTTATTTGATGCGTTTACACAGTATGGAATCATCGGCGGAATGCTTATGTTTAAGATGATTTACTGTGTGCCGATGATTTGGAAAAAGGAAAAAATATCCAAGAGGTTGAATCGAGTAATCAACGCCACAGTTGTTTCTATAACGGTAGTGATGCTATTTGATTCTATGCCTTATAACATCGTTATGACTCTTACTGTAATTCTATCAATCCTTTTCAGTGATATTGAGCGATGGGATCAAAAACATGAACATTCTCTGGACCGTTAATCTCATCCCCACAGAGCTGGCGGATGCGTTACAAATCAATACAGTGGTTCTGGGCGGATGGGTGGAATCTATGGCTTCTGTTCTGCGGAAGAAAGAAGACATTCACCTTGCCATTGCCTGCAAAACAGAGCCGGATAAAAGTTTCGATACAGTTGTAAACAGTATCCGGTATTTCAGTCTGGGGTACAATTCCAAGACATCTCCGGAACAACTGCAGCAGCGCTGCGAAGAGCTGATTGAAATTTTTTCTCCTGACCTGATTCATGTGGAAGGCACGGAATTCTTACACGCCAAGTCTATGCTCCTGGCTGGGAAAAAGCGGGGAATTCCCGTGGTGGTTTCCATGCAGGGCATTCTGAACGGGCAGTATCAATATCAGTGCGGGCAGCTGCAGATCGACGATTTAATGTTCTCGTCTTCTCTTACAAATATTACTGCCGCTTGGATTCTGCATCTTCGGAAAACCCGCTGGTACAAACCCAGAATGAAACCGGAGAAGGAGATTATTGAACAGGCGGAATATATCCTGGGTAGAACTACCTGGGACCGGGCGCATACCTACAAACTTAACCCCAGCGCAAAGTACTATTCATGCAGCAGGAACCTGCGGGAACCGTTCTACCAGGCTCGTTGGAGCCCGGAAAAGATGGAGCGGCATTCCATTTACATTGGAAATGCATATTTTGCTTTAAAGGGTTTTCACTTTGTTGTGGAGGCTCTGCCGCAGCTGGTCAGGGAATATCCGGATGTAAAAGTCTACGTTGCCGGAACTCGGCCCTTTACAGAAAACGATAAACGGCCTTTCTACAAAAAAGGTTACGGTTCTTATCTGCAGAAGCGAATTAAAGAACTGAACGTGGCAGACCATATAGTGTTTACTGGGGAATTAAAAGCCGCGGAAGTGGCTGAAAAACTGACTTCCGTGAATGCCTACGTGCTTTGCTCTGCCGCAGAAAACAGCCCCAATACCTTAGGCGAAGCCATGCTGGTGGGAACACCCTGCGTGGCAGCTTATGTGGGCGGTGTTCCGGATATGGCAGAGGATGGCAAGGAAGCACTGTTCTATCGTAACGATGATCCGGCCCTGCTGGCTTGGAATATCAAAAGGATTTTCGACAGCGACGAACTGGCAAAAAAGCTTTCCGAAGACGGACATAGACGGGCCATGGAAACCCACGATTTAGATAAAAACGCAGAACAGCTTTACAGCGTGTATAAGGAGATTCTTTCCGATGCAGGAACAAACTAAACTTGCCCCGGTGGCAGTATTTGCCTACAACCGACTGGATCATCTGCAGCAGACTTACCAGGCTTTGTCGGAATGTCCGGAAGCAAAAGAGACAGATTTATTTATTTTTTCTGACGGTGCAAAAAATGAGAATGCTGTGGCTAAAGTTCAAGACGTAAGGGATTTTCTGCACAGTGTTGAACGTGACGGACAGTTCCGCTCCTGCACGCTTGTGGAAAGTCCGGAGAACAAAGGTCTGGCGAAATCCATCATTTCCGGGGTAACGGATGTAATGAATCAATACGGACGGGTAATCGTTCTGGAAGATGATTGCCGGGTGTCTCCGTACTTTTTGAAATATATGAATAATTGTCTGGATTTGTATCAAAACAATCCGGAAGTCGGTTCCATTTCCGGCTATACTCCTGAGTTTGATTTTCCGGACAACTTCAAAGCGGATGCGTTCCTTGCACTGCGTTCCTGCAGTTGGGGCTGGGCTACCTGGAAAGACCGCTGGGATACCGTGGACTGGGAGATGGGCTACATGAAAGACTTCTACTCCAGTCCGAAGCTGATTCAGCGGTTGAATTCCTGCGGCAGCGACCGCTTTCT
>JAZUDB010000096.1:0-4866 GCA_045639385.1 Anaerovoracaceae bacterium
CGAGAAACTGTCAGAATATGCCTCAAAGCTTGCGGAATACGTGGAAAAGATCAGGATCTGCGGTGAAGAGCGCAACAGTTATTCAAAAACAGACCACTCGGCGACGTTCATGCGGATCAAGACGGACTACATGGGAAACGATCAGCTGCTGCCCGCATACAACGTTCAGATCGGCGTGGCGGACGAATACATAGCCGTTGTCGATGTGAACCAGTACCGTAGCGATATGGACTGTTTTGTCCCATTGATGAATAAGTTCAAGTCATACTACGGACACTATCCGAAGTATCCTGTTGCTGACGCCGGATACGGCAACTACAACAACTACATATTCTGCGAGCAGAACGGAATGGAAAAGTACATGAAGTTCCCGATGTTCAAGAAGGAAACAGAAGACACGAAATATCATGAGGATCCGTTCCGGGCAGTCAACTTTCCGATCGGCGATGACGGACTGATGCGATGTCCGAACGGTAAGGCATTTCATTTTCAATACCGCCAAAATGTAAAAGGAAATGCATATGGGCGGCAAGAGGAAGTATATCAGTGCGAAGACTGCGGCGAATGTCCCTTTGCGGAGCAATGCAAGAAGACGGACAAGAATCGTACCGTAAGAATCAATCGTGAGTTGACGTCGATGCACCGTGAAGTCATCGACAATCTTGAAAGCATACACGGAGCCCTGCTCAGGATGAACCGTTCCATCCAGGCAGAGGGAACCTTCGGAGTCATGAAGAACGACCGATGGTACAAAAGAATCGTTCGAAGAGGGATCAATTCGGTGAAGCTGGAAGTGTTTCTGGTTTCTATCGGGCAGAACCTTTACAAATTCAACAACAAACTGAAAAGAATGTCGATAGCCGCATAGGTCCAGATTTAATCTGCTCTATGGGGTAGGGGCAGTGTACCCTTTTAAAAGGCAACTCACATCTTTCAGCTACAAAAAGAGAGCGTGTGAAAAACGAAAACTCATTTTTCACACGCTCCTTTATTTTCCATCTGAGCCCTGCCCGAAGGCAGGTCTTTTTTTGCGTGCAAAACATTAAAAGAACCGCCGGCCTCAGGGGTCGGCGGCGGAAAAATTATTCGTCGTAATGCTGGTTGTAGCTTCTGCCGGAACGCTTTCTTTCCAGCTCGTTCAGGATCTTCTTGCGCAGACGGATGTCCACCGGAGTTACCTCCACCAGCTCGTCGTCGTTGATCCACTCCAGCGCCTCTTCCAGGGTAAAGATTCTGGGCGGGGTCAGAAGAACCTTGTCGTCGGAACCGGCGGCACGCATGTTGGATACGTGCTTGGCTTTGCAGGGGTTCACCACCATGTCGTCGGTGCGGCTGTTCTGACCCACAATCATGCCTTCGTACACGTGAACGCCCGGCGCCACGAACATCTGGGCACGCTCCTGAATGTTGTTCAGGGCGTACGGTGTGGTGGTTCCCTCTTCCTGGGCGATAATGGCGCCTGCGGAACGCTGAGGAATTTCACCCTTGTAATCTTCGTATCCGATGAAGCGGCGGACCATAATGCCCTCGCCTCTGGTCTCGTTAATGAACTGAGAGCGGTAGCCCATCAGGCCGCGGGTAGGCGCGGTGTAAACCAGGCGGCTTCTGCCGTTCTTGCCGTCCATGGACTGCATCATACCCTTGCGGAAGTTCATGTCGGAAATGATGGTGCCGGAGTATTCGTCCGGAACCTCGATGACCACTTCTTCCACCGGCTCCTGCTTGTGACCTTCGGCGCTCTTATGCCAGATAACCTCCGGCTTGGACACTGCCAGCTCGTAGCCTTCGCGGCGCATGTTTTCAATCAGAATGGACAGGTGCAGTTCGCCTCTGCCGGACACCTTGAAGCTGTCGGTGGTGGCGGTTTCCTCCACCACGAGACCCACGTTGGTCTCCAGTTCCTGGGCCAGTCTTTCGCGGATGTGGCGGGAAGTCACGTACTTGCCTTCCTTGCCGGCGAAGGGGCTCTTGTTGACGATAAAGTTCATGGACAGTGTGGGTTCTTCGATGGCGATGGCCGGCAGACCGATGATGTGGTCTTCGCGGCAGATGGTGTCGCCGATGGTAACGTCGGCAATGCCGGAAAGCACGCAGATGTCACCGGAGTGAACCTCTTCCACCGCCACACGCTTCATGCCGCGGTAGATAAAGCACTGGTTGATTTTGCGGGTCACGTAGGAGCCGTCGGGCTTGGCCACGCAGATGGTTTCGCCGGCGCGGATCACGCCCTTGTCGATTCTGCCGATGGCCAGGCGGCCTACGTAATCGTCGTAGCCCAGGGTGGAAACCTGCATCTGCAGCGGTTCGTCGTCCTGGTCCGGATATTCGCCGCACTGCTCGATGATGGTCTCAAACAGCGGTGCAATGGAGAGACCCGCCAGTCCTGCGGAGCTCTTCTTGATCTTGCTGCCGTCCAGGCCGTCCAGATTCATACCGGCCACGCCGGCAGGATCGCGGACCACGATGCCCTGGCGGGCAATTCCGTAGAGGATCGGGAAATCCAGCTGATCGTCGTTGGCTTCCAGATCCATGAAAAGTTCGTATACTTCGTCCACAACTTCGTCAATGCGGGCGTCTTTTTTGTCTATTTTATTGATGAGCAGGATGGGGTTGAGGTTCTGTTCCAGCGCCTTCTGCAGCACGAAACGAGTCTGGGGCATGGGTCCTTCGGAGCTGTCCACCAGCAGGATTACCGTGTCCACGGTCTTGATGATACGCTCTACTTCGGAAGAGAAGTCCGCGTGGCCCGGGGTGTCTACGATGTTGATTTTGTAGTCTCCGTGCATAACGGAGCAGTTCTTGGAATAGATGGTGATGCCTCTTTCGCGCTCGATGTCGTCGGAGTCCATAACGCAGTCCGCCATCGCGTCTGTGTCGCGGAACACGCCGCTCTGAGCCAGGAAGGCGTCCACCAGCGTGGACTTGCCTGCGTCAACGTGAGCAATAACCGCAATATTAATGATCTTATCTCTTGCCATGAATTCTGCCTCTTTTTGTGCAATTTACAAATTAACCGAAATAGTTTATCATATTCGGTGTTAAAACACTACATTAAATTGCGAAAATGCCGCAGAAAATCGCCGGCATGCACCGGCGGCGGATTGCGGAAACCCGCGGCGAACACCGCCGCGAAACACTGAAAGCTGAGCTTCCGGAGAAATTTTCATAAATGATTCGAACTTTTTTTGCGCTGCTGGGCGGACTGCTGATGCTTTTGCTCAGTTTCCCCTACGCGCTGATCGTATGGATTTTTCAGAAAAAAGATAAATACGCGCCCACATCCCGCGCCGGCGTGTGGGGCATCCAGACCATGGCCAAGGGCTTCGCGCTGCTGGCCGGCTGCCGCTACACCATAGAAGGCCGGGAGAACCTGCCCGAAGGCCCGGCGATTTTCGTGAGCAATCACCAGGGCAATTTCGACGCCATTCTTACCATGTTCGCCCTGGGCGACCCCAAGGTGACCATGACCAAGAAAGAGGCCCGGGTCATTCCCATCGCCAACATCTGGATGGCCATCATCCGCGTGATTTACGTGGACCGCGCCAACGCCAAGAAGGCGCTGGCCGCCATGAAAGAAAGCGAAGAATACGTGCGCCATGGCCGCAGCATCCATTATTTCGCAGAGGGCACCCGCAGCCGCGGACCCAACATGGGACCCTTCAAGGGCGGCGCGTTCAAGACCGCCGTGGCCACCGGCACCCAGATCGTTCCCGTAGTAATAGACGGCACCTATAAGCTCTACGAGCAGCAGGGCTACCTGAAATCCGCGGACGTGACGCTGCACATCCTGCCCCCGGTGCCCGTCAGCACCGAAGATGTGCCCCGGGAAGTCTCCGCCAAGGTCCAGGCCCAGATCCAGGCCGAACTGGACCGGATCCGCGCAAAATAACAAACACGCAAAATAACAAACACCGTAAAATCTGCGCAAACAGCAAGCACTGCAAAATCTGCGCAAACAGAAAAGCACTGCAAAATAAATCTTCCGCGGCGCGGCCGGACACCTTACCGCAGCCGCTGCAACCGCAGGAAACCCTTCCGCAGCTCGCCGCGGCTCCTGCATATAGCCGTGCGGCGCAGCTGCGAGAAAAAACAACCCAAAAGCGCGGCTGCGGGTACCGAAATCCTGCGAACAAACCTTATTTTTGCTAAAAAATATAGCAATCCTTCCAATTCACGCCTCTCCGAGGCTATAAAAGCCCCCAGTTTAGACAAACAGTTCCAATTGGGGGTCTTTTTGTACCTATTTTTGAAACATTTCCAATGCTGCTTGCGCCCCAATTACGCGTTCTTTTCAATCTGGGGGGCTTTTTTCTTTGACGTTTTTCGTTTCTTGTCTCCCCACTTTGCAGTATTTTCACTCTTTGAGGGGCATATTGCATTTCTGAAAGCCCAAAAACCCAATCAAAAAGCCCCCCAATCTGTACTTTTCATACAAACGGGGAGCAATAGGAGTCGTTTTCATAGATGTTGTCCGGTGCGTTTTTTCAATCACCACACATCATTCAGCTTTTTTTATTCTAAAAACTTTTGCCGCAGCATATTTTCAATTGCAGGAATATTTATACCAACTCTTTCGGACTCAAATATGAAAATAAACTTATCGGCTTGAGGCGTTCCGTAATACTGGTAAATCTTTTTTAATGCACCTCTTGCGTACTCGTAATCGTCCATCAAACCAAAGTATTCCAAATAATATATTTCTCCGGTCTGCGGATGCATAATCGTAAAATCAGGATACGCCGATCTCCCGTTGACATAAAAGCGGCATTCATAGCGATACGCCAGCCCAAGTTTATTCAGCATATTCGCAATAATCAGTTCCGCACGGGAGCGCACCTTTTCGCCGCGGTCGGTAACCATCTGGTT
>JAZUDB010000097.1:0-2388 GCA_045639385.1 Anaerovoracaceae bacterium
TCCAGAATATTTTCACTCATTTGCTCCGCCTCCTTTTACTGCGTCCGGTCTGTATTCCACGTTTCTTTCGTCGAAGGGCGTTCCCTTCGCCGGGTAATTATAGGTTCCTGCGGTCATTACCAGCTGATCGCTGTTCACCAGTTCGAAGTTGTCACTGCCCGCCATCTTCTTTTCCACGAACCGTAAGATGAAGCTTGCCAGAAGCGTCAGGAACAGATAGCCTGCCATCTCCATAGCAGCAGACGGGAAATAGGTGAATATGGCACCGGATACCATCTTATGCACCGCAAAGAAATCCGAGAATCCGATAATGAACATAACGGAGGTATCCTTTACGTTGATGATATAGTTATTGCCGATCTGGGGCATGATATTGCGCAGCGCCTGGGGAAGGATCACGTAGAGCATGGTCTGGAAATGATTCATTCCGATGGCTTTGGCGCCCTCCGTCTGACCCGGGTCAATGGACATAATGCCGCCTCGCACGGATTCCGCCATATAAGCGCCGGTGTTGATGGATACCACGATGATGCTGACCGCCCAAATGCTCTTGAACACGTGTCCGAAGAAGTACGGCACACCGTAGTAGATAAAGACCGCCTGAAGGATCATGGGCGTTCCGCGGAAAACTTCCACGTAAACTCTTACCAGAATGCGGATCAGTTTTAACACGAACCGCTTTAAGAAGTTGTCATTGGGGGATACGGGTATGGTCTGCAGCACGCCGCAGACAAATCCGATCACGCAGCCTATGGCGGTAGCCACCACGGCAAGGATGAGCGTGTTCTTAATACCGTTCAGGTAAACACTGCCGTATCTGGACCATATGAAGGATATGTCTTCAAAAAACTGTGCAAGCATGGATTGCTCCTGAAAAAAGGATAGCTGTATGGATTATTCGCTCAGCGGCTGAACCTTGATGGCATCTGCCATAATTCTGTTGAAGTCATCTGCCGTCAGCTTGGAAAGATATTCGTTCATGGCTGCGGTCAGTTCCGGATGATTCTTGGCTACCGCAATACCGATGTTGATCTCTTCGTCGGAAACTTCGAAATCGGTGCCGGAGCCTGCAAAGTCAAGCAGTACCAGGTTCGGATAGGCAATCAGAGCACCCTGTGCGGTAGGCATATCCGTGCAGACGAAATCACAGGTGCCGGAGGCTACTGCCATGAGCATGGCCGGTGCGGATTCCGCAGGATTCTGGATATTTGCATTTGCAATCTGCGGGAGGCAGCTGTCGTACCAGATGGTGCCGGACTGGCTGGTGCAGCTTCCGCCGGCAAGGTCCGCAAGACCCTTGGCGGATGCAAAGGCACTGTCATTTCTGGCCAGGCAAACGATGGTGGCGTAGAAGTACGGTCCCGCAAAATCAACTTTCTGCATGCGGTCCGCCGTCATGGACTGACCGGCGATGGTGGCGTCCACGATACCGCTCTGTACGGCCGGTACCAGGGAATCCCAATCCAGCTGAACGATTTCCAGTTCCACGCCCAGGTATTCGGCAATGGCCTTGGCGGTCATTACGTCATATCCGTTGGCAAAGAGCACGGAATCCTTAATGGGAACCGCACCGTTGGAATTGTCCGGCTGCACCCAGTTGTAAGGTGCATAGGTGCATTCCATGGCTACTGTAAGTACACCGTCTTCCAGTCCCGGAATATCGGTTCTGCCCTTCTTTTCCGGTTCCTTGCTGCCGCAGGCACACAAAGAGAACACCATAGCAAGAACCATTAACACTGCGAGAAATCTTTTCATTTTTTCAATCTCCTTTTCTTAAAAAAACTCGGGTCATGACAGCATCATGACCCGATCGGAAATTCTTTTAAGCAAAAGATCGATTCATGACAGCTCTCCGCACTTTCGTGCGACAGTCCGTGAATTTTTCACCCACGTCCCATACTCAGACACCTCCAGGCTGCGTCTTTTCTTCGGCGGCTTCCCCTTTCCATTCCTCCCTGCCTTGGGATTTTTCGGAACTTACTCTTGTCTGCCGCGACCTCTATCACAACTTTTTATTTATATTTACAGATTATTATAGGTGTTTTTTGTTCTTTGTCAACAACTTTTTTTATATTTTAACACTTACTCGATCTTTTCCCAGAATGCATACAGCGTGATATCCTCCGCCGTAAGAAGTGCGCCGTCCATAATCGGTACTTCGTTCTTATCCTTCCAGCATACAAAGCGGTATCCTTCTCTGGTGGGAACCGGAAGACCTGTAAGAGGCATGCCTTCTTCCAGGATGATCGGCTCGCAGGGGCTTCCGCCCTGGGAATCAAAACTGACGGTAAACCTGGAAATTAAAGAATCAAAGTCCGGATTCTCCGTGTTCTCCCCTAAGAAGCGGAAGGTCTTTACATCTCCTTTGTTCGCAAAGTTGTTCAGATC
>JAZUDB010000098.1:0-5525 GCA_045639385.1 Anaerovoracaceae bacterium
GCTTTGGCGGCCGGCGGCACATTCTATGCAAAGGACCGGAAGGCAAAGGCGGAGAAGGCTGCCGCAGAGGCGCTGCAGAACCTGCTGCACACCGAGGAAGCCCGGCTGAAAGAGGAAACCGGCCTGGACCTTTCGGCGGAACTTCTTCCGGAAAAGGATGAACACGGCTGCCCCAGGGCGGTGTTAAACCTGAACGGCAAAGAAGTGGGCCGTGTGGCGCTGGAAAAGTCCGGTGGCAGCGCTGCTCAGCCGGCGGAATACAAGGTGAAAGAGGCGGTCAGCACCGTCTATCTGAACGTAATTATGGGCCGGGAATGCGTGCTCACAGACGGAAGCAGGCAGTACAGCTACGACAGCGGGAATCCCTATCCGGTCTGCAAGCTGGTGGAGCGGATGTGCATCCTTTCCTCTCTGTCGGACCCGGCTTACACCACCCGCAATGTGGTAATCGACAATCTGTACGATATTTCCCAGCTTTCCGGCACCATCCGGGGCAAGGAGGTAAAGTTCCTGCCGCTGGAAGAGGAGAATACCTATTTTGCCACTCTGGAAATGACCCCCATGGACAAGGAAAGCGCCCGGGAAGCGGCGGCTGCCATTGCTGCAGAGGTTTCCGGGGGCAAGGCGGAAAATCTCCGGGTGTCCGACCCGGTGTTCCTGCTCCATTGCTGCGTCATTGTGGACGGAGAATATACCGCCGAGGGCCAAACCAAGCAGTTCAGTCTGATGCTCTGCCTGGATGACGAAGGCCGCTGGGTTCGCTACGGAGTTACTCCGGAGCTGTCCTTCCCGGAGGCTTCCGTTCCCCGCACAGAGCAGCGCCCCTACCTGGACCCCGACAAGAAAATCGGCGGCAAAATGCCTTACCATATTGCGGTCAACCGGACGCAGAACTGCGCCACGGTCTACACCCTGGATGAAGCGGGCGAATACACGGTCCCCGTACGGGCCATGGTCTGCTCCACGGGCCGGGAGGGTCACGAGACACCCCTGGGCGACTTCTCCATCAGCACGTTCAAGCCCAAGTGGTGCTACATGGAAGACGGCAGCTACGGCCAGTTCGTTTCCAAGTTCCGCAGCGACGGCTACCTGTTCCACACCATCTGCTATCACAAAAAAGATCCCGCCACCATGATGGTGAACGAGTATAATATGCTTGGGGGCTATGCTTCCCTGGGCTGCGTGCGGCTGCAGACCTTCGACGCCGTCTGGGTCTATTACAACTGCCAGCCGGGCACCACGGTAACGATCTACGAAGACGAGAACCCGGGTCCCCTGGGCAAGCCCACCACCTTTATCGAAGAAATCACCCCGGAGATGGACAACGGCTGGGATCCCACCGACCCCCGCCCGGAAAATCCCTGGAGATATATCAATTTGTAAATACCTGCACGAAAGTGTGAATACGAATTCATCGAGATTGAATAATGCGCAAAAAGAAAAAAGTAAAACTGAACCTGAAAAAATTCATCCCCTTCTGCCTGATCTGCCTGGCCCTGATCGCCGGGGTCATCGGGCTGCTGACCAAAGGGCTTCGAAAAGACCCTGAGCCGGCCTGCAAACATCAATTCGAAGCCGGCGTCTGCACCCTCTGCGGCGAAAAGGACCCCGACTACAAGGATCCGGAACCGGAAGATCCCCGGGCGTCCTGGCCCAATACCACCACCCCGGCCTCTGCCTATCCCCTGTCCAAGGCGGATGACGACCTGCTGGTGCTGGTCAACAAGGAAATGCACGTAACCAAGGACTACCGGCCCGCCGATCTGGTAACGGTCAGCCGCTATGTGGAAGGCGTGGGCAATGCGGACACCCACAAGCTGCGCAAAACGGCGGCGGATGCCCTGGAAAAGATGCTGGACGCCGCGGAGGCGGACGGCATGTACATCCGCATGCGTACGGGCTTCCGGTCCTACGATTATCAGGTCAGCCTTTTCGATTCCTACGCCAAAAACCACGGCGAAGCGGAGGCTAACAAGTATTCCGCCAGAGCCGGAGAATCCGAGCATCAGACCGGTCTTGCCTGCGACCTGGGCGGAAAAAGCCAGAGCTATGCGCTGTCCGACTATTTCGGCGATACCGCCGAGGGCGAGTGGGTCAAGGAAAACTGCTGGAAATACGGTTTTATCCTGCGATATACCGACGGCACCCTGGACACCCCGGGTGCGCACACGGGCTACGTTTATGAGGCCTGGCACGTGCGCTACGTGGGTTCCGAGGCCGCGAAAATCATTACCGAAAACAACTGGACTCTGGAGGAATATCTGAATGAAATTAGTTCTTTCGCATCTCACTAAAAAGTTCCCCAACAGCGGGAAAAAGGGGCAGGGAGAAGTCACCGCGGTTTCGGATTTCGATTTTGAAATTCCGGACGGCAAGCTGATCGGTCTTCTGGGACCCTCCGGCTGCGGAAAATCCACCACCCTGAACCTGATCTCCGGTCTGGAAAGCCCCACCGAGGGGCGCATTTTCTTCGGCGAGGAAGATGTTACCCAGCTGCCGCCCGAGAAGCGGGGCATCGGCCTGGTGTTCCAGAACTACGCCCTTTACCCCCATCTGACTGTGCTGCAGAACATCATGTTCCCCCTGGAGAACCTGAAAGGCGAAGCCAAGCTTTCCAAAGAAGTCATGAAGGAAAAGGCCATCGAAGCCGCCAAGCTGGTGCAGATCGAGGATTATCTGGACCGCAAGCCCGCGGAACTTTCCGGCGGACAGCAGCAGCGTGTGGCCATCGCCCGTGCCCTGGTCAAGCGGCCCAGAGTACTGCTTCTGGACGAACCCCTGTCCAACCTGGACGCCCGCCTGCGCCTGCAGACCCGGGAAGAAATCAAGAGAATCCAGCGGGAAACGCAGATCACCACCATATTCGTTACCCACGACCAGGACGAAGCCATGAGCATCTCCGACCTGATCGTCGTCATGAGCGCCGGCGTGGTGCAGCAGATCGGCAAGCCCCAGGAGGTTTACGACAATCCCTGCAATCTGTTCGTGGCAAAGTTCCTGGGCACCCCGCCCATCAACGTATTCAACGGCAGAGTGGAGGGCGGCAGGCTTTACCTGGCCGACGACGCGGTGCTGGCAGTGGGCACTTCCGGCGGAGAAGTCTTCCCGGACGGTCCGGTTACCGTGGGCATCCGTCCCGAGGGCTACCTGGTGGAGGCCGACGGCCGCTTCTGCTGCAAGCTTCGCAGCGTGGAAGTCATGGGCCGGGATACCTCCGTGGTCTCCGAAAATCCCGCCGCGGCAGAGGAAAGCTTCCGCTCCATCGTCATGGCAGAATATGCACCTTCTCCGGAGGCGGAGCTGGTGCGCTACAATATCAAACCGTCCAAGGCCTATCTGTTCGACCCGGAAAGCGGCAGCCGCCTGGACTGCGTGCTGTCCACCTTGGACGGCGAAATCTACGCCCAGCGCTAAGGAGGCAGCATGAATTCGGCAAATAACAAAAAAGCCTGGCTGTATCTGCTTCCGGCTCTGGCCCTGCTGCTGGTATTCATGGTATATCCTTTGGGGGATGTACTGGTTTACAGCTTCGAGGAGGGCTTTAACAGCGCTTCTCAGAGCTTTTCCGGCTACGGCGGATACAATTACTCTTACGTTCTGCACGACCCGTATTTTCTCCAGGCCGTCAAGAACACCTTTTTGATCGTCATTATCACGGTTCCTCTCTCCACCGGCTTTGCCCTGCTGATTTCCCTGGCACTGTCCGGCATCAAAAAGCTGCAGGAACTGTTTCAGACTATTTTTTTCCTGCCCTACGTCACCAATACTCTGGCCGTAGGTCTGGTCTTTATGATCCTGTTCCGCAAGACCGCCTATTCCGACGGTCTGGTGAACCTTCTGATCAACTTTTTCGGGGGCGAAAGCGTCAACTTCATCGACGGACCCTACTGGGCCAAGATGTTCGTCATGTGCTTCTACACCATCTGGGTGGTCATGCCCTTCAAGATTCTGATCCTTACCTCTGCCCTGGCGTCGGTACCCCAGGAATACTACAACGCGGCAAAAATCGACGGCACGGGCAAGTGGCGCACCTTTACGAAAATTACCCTGCCCATGATCTCGCCCATGATCGTCTATCTGGTGATCACCGGCTTTATCGGGGCCTTTAAGGCCTACTCCGACGAGGTGGCTCTGTTCGGCACGGACCTGAACTCCGCCGGCATGAACACCATCGTGGGTTACGTGTACGACATGCTCTACGGCGCTTCCGGCGGCTATCCCAGCTACGCCTCCGCGGCGGCCATTATTCTCTTTGCCATCGTGCTTACCATCACGGTCATCAACCTGCTGATCAGCAGCAAATCCGCGGCAAAATTACGGTAGGAGGGGACGGACATGAAAGAAAACAAAGTATGGAAAACCCTGACCTACCTGCTCCTGACCATCTGGGGCATCATGGTGCTCTTCCCGTTCTACTGGATGATCCTGTCCTCCGTAAAATCCTACGGCGCGTACAACGGGGAATACATTCCGAAATTCTTTACCCTCAGCCCCACGCTGGAGAACTACAAAGAAGCCTTTACCGCCGTGCCTCTGGCCCGGTATTTCGGCAACACGCTGGTCTTTACCGTCATTACCACCCTGGCCATGATGCTGGTGACGGTGCTGGCCGCCTTTGCCTTCTCCCGGCTGAAATTCAAGGGCAAGAACCTGCTCTTTACCCTGTTCCTGGCACTGATGATGATCCCCAACGAGCTGGTGATCATCACCAACTTCCAGACCATTACCAACGCGGGCATGCGCAATACCTTTGCGGGCCTGATCCTGCCTTCCATCACCAGCGTATTCTACATTTACCTGCTGAAGGAAAACTTCGAGCAGATCCCGGATGCGCTCTACAGCGCGGCCAAGGTGGACGGCTGCTCCGACTTCCGCTACCTGACCCGTGTGATGATTCCCAACAGCAAACCCACCCTGGTGACCATCGCCATTTTAAAGGTCATCGAGTGCTGGAACTCTTACGTCTGGCCCCGGCTGATCACCGACGACAGCGCCTACTTCCTGGTGTCCAACGGCATTCAGGAAATCCGGGAAAACGGCTTCGGCCGGGAAAACATTCCGGCCATGATGGCGGCGGTGGTGGTCATCTCCGTGCCGCTGATCGTTCTGTTCCTGATCTTCCACAAGAAGATCATGGAGGGTGTTTCCAGAGGAGGTACCAAGGGATGATGCACAGAAAAACTGCAAAAATCGGCGCACTCCTGCTGGTGCTGACCCTGCTGACGGGACTTTTGTGCGGCTGCCACGGGTCCAAGGGCCTGAACGCCTTCGAAATGCCGGAAGCCTTCGATACCTCCCGGAACTACGAAATCACCTTCTGGGCCAAAAACGATACCAATATCAATCAGGTGAACGCCTATAAAAAGATCGTTGCGGATTTCGAGGCCCTGTACCCCAACGTCAAGGTCAATCTGCGGCTTTACACCGACTACAACGTGATCTACAACGACGTAATCACCAATATTTCCACGGGAACCACACCGGACGTGTGCATTACCTATCCGGACCACATTGCCACCTACATG
>JAZUDB010000099.1:0-1504 GCA_045639385.1 Anaerovoracaceae bacterium
CCTCCGCACTCCGTGCTGCCGCCAGGCCGGCACCGTATTTGTCGCCTCCGTCCCGGAGATTGCAGATCCCCGCATCGGCATAAGCCTGCAGGATTTTGCGGATATATTTCATGTCGGGCTTTTCTCTGTGGCGCCCCATGGCGTCCCGATAATCGGACACGCCGTCCAGAACCATATGAATGTGACAGTCTGCTTTTTTCATACCAGATAAATCTTAATTACCGCCAGTACCAACAGGTGCAGCGGATAAAACACATAAAAGAACCATTTGTTTCCGAAGGATTTTTCTCCGGGTTCCCCGCTGTAGCAATGCTGCAGCACCAGTCCCGGAAGAATACCGCCCAGGTTGTACAACCCGGAAAGCAGGTTGGAAGGATCCAGAAAAACCACCATGCTGACGATATTGATGACCCAGAAATAGGTCCACTGCGCCTTCGGATTGTTCCGGAAACGGTAGAACATCAGGGGCCAGAGCACGTCGAAGAAGGGCCAGTCTCCGATGCCGGACACCAGCAGAATGGCCAGAATCACAAGATCGTCCCGGGTGCTCCAGCTGTTCTCGTGCTTTTCGCAGTAAGCCATGGCCAGAAAGCCCAGAAACAGGGTGTACAGCACCCCCACGGGCACCTCCAGACACCAGCGGCCATATTCGAAGGAGCAGAAAGGGATCCAGGAAATCAGAGCGAAAACCGCCAGCCGGGTGCCGTACTTCCGCTTGTCGCGGGTATGCAGAAACCCCTCGTACAGAAAATAAGCCATGGTGGGTCCGGTAAAGCGGCCGATGAAATGCATCAGCTGACCTGCCGCGGAGGCGGTGGGAACGAAAGCCCAGCCGATATGATCCACCAGCATGGCAATAATCGCCAGATATTTAATTTGATTCCGGTTCAGCTTCTTCATGTGGTTTTCCGCCCGGGAAATACAGAGATTCCGCGGCGATTCTTCCCTCCGTTGTTTGATGAACATTATACCGCAAATCCGCCCCGCTTGTCATTCTTATTGCAATCTTATATAATGGAAGAAGAGTTTACGGGAGGCAAAATGATGATTCAGGAATCCGGCGAAATGTATCTGGAAACCATACTGGTTCTTTCCAAGTCTTCGAACAGCGTGCGCGCCATTGACATCAGCGAATATATGAGTTATTCCAAGCCCAGCGTCAGCCGCGCTCTGGGAGTGCTGCGTTCCGGAGGATACATAGAAATCAGTCCCGCCGGTGCCGTCACCCTGACCGAATCCGGCCGGAAAATCGCGGAAAACATCTACGAAAAACACCTGGTACTGACCGACGTACTCATGCGGCTGGGGGTGGACGAAAAAACCGCCACGGAAGATGCCTGCAAAATCGAACATGCCATCAGCGACACCTCTTTCCAGGCGCTGAAAAAGATATTAAAGCTGAATGAAGAATAAGCACAGCGGATTATTGCCCGAAAAAAAAACACAATAGAAGAATAAAAAACAGCCTCCTTTTCGGGAGGCTGTTTTGATTATGACGATAAAA
>JAZUDB010000100.1:0-2694 GCA_045639385.1 Anaerovoracaceae bacterium
TTCTGGGAAAGCAAAGGCTGTCTCAGACACGAAAGTTACTCACTGGTTCCGCAGAACGACAAGAGCCTTCTTCTGATTGCTGCCGGCATGGCACCGCTGAAGCCGTATTTTACCGGTGCGGAAGAACCGCCCAAGCACAGAATGACAACATGCCAGAAGTGCATCCGGACCAACGATATTGACAACGTAGGACATACCGCAAGACACGGTACGTTCTTTGAAATGCTGGGCAACTTCAGTTTCGGCGACTATTTCAAGCACGAATCTCTGCAGTGGGGCTGGGAATTCATTACTTCCGATAAATGGCTGGACATTCCCGTAGAAAAGGTCTGGGCCACGATCTACGAAGACGATGACGAAGCCTATAACATCTGGAAGGATGAAATCGGCATCGACCCGTCTCACATGGTCCGTCTGGGCAAAGACGACAACTTCTGGGAAATCGGAACCGGTCCCTGCGGACCCTGCTCCGAGATCTACTACGACAGAGGACCGGAATACGGCTGCGGAAAACCGGACTGCAAACCCGGCTGCGACTGCGACCGCTACATGGAATTCTGGAATCACGTATTCTCCCAGTACGACAGACAGGAAGACGGTTCCTACCTGGAACTGGAAAAGAAGAACATCGATACCGGTATGGGACTTGAACGTATCGCCTGCATTATGCAGGGTACCGATTCCATCTACAATATCGACACCATGCACGATATTCTTTCCGAAGTCTGCAGAATTGCAAATATCGAATATAAAGACGGTGCGGCAAAGGAAGACGTTTCCATCCGTATCATTACCGACCATATCCGTGCAGTTTCCTTCATGATTTGCGACGGCATTCTTCCGTCCAACGAAGGCCGCGGCTATATCTTAAGAAGACTCTTAAGAAGAGCGGCTCGTCATGGCAGACTGCTGGGCATTCAGGGAACATTCCTGAAGGACCTCTGCGATAAGGTCATCGAAACTTCCGGCAAGGCATATCCGGATCTGGAAGAAAGAAAAGATTACATCAAAAAGATTATCGGTATCGAAGAAGATAAGTTTGCACAGACCATCGATGCGGGTTCCGATATTCTCGGCGGATACATCGAAAATGCCAGGGAAGCAGGCAGAAAACAGCTTTCCGGCGAAGAAGCATTCAAGCTTTACGACACCTACGGATTCCCCTTTGAACTGACTCTTGAAATTGCGGAAGACAATGGACTGGAAGTGGACGAAGCCGGATTTAAGGCTGCCATGGATGCGCAGAAGGCCCAGGCAAGAGCTGCCAGAAAAGCAGAGGAAGGCGAGGGCTGGCTGGACGAATCCGTGATGTTCAAAGATTTCTCGGCTACCGAGTTTGCAGGATATGAAAGCCTGGCCCTGGAAACCAAAGTTTCCGGCATCATCAAGGGCATGACTTCCTTAAAGTCTGGCGGAGAAGGCGAAGACGTCAAGCTGGTTCTGGAAAGCACTCCGTTCTACGGCGAAGGCGGCGGACAGGTAGGAGACACGGGCGTTATTGAATCCGATTCCTTTACCGCAGTTGTAAAGAACACCACCAAAATTAACGGTGTTTACGTACATCAGGTTACCGTTACATCCGGCGAAGTAAGTGTGGGAGATACCGTCAATGCCTGCGTAGATGCAGCCAGAAGACACGCCATTGCCAGAAACCACACCGCTACCCATCTGCTCCAGAAAGCATTAAAACTGGTTCTGGGCGATCACGTAGAACAGGCTGGCTCTCTGGTTACGCCGGAATCTCTGCGTTTCGACTTTACGCATTTTGAAGCCATCAGCGAAGAAGATCTGCAGTTGGTTGAAAATATTGTCAACAGCGAAATTCTCAAATTTACCGAGGTAGAAACTCTGGAACTGCCCATCGAAGAAGCAAAGAAACTGGGCGCCATGATGCTCTTCGGCGAAAAGTACGGAGATATTGTCCGCGTGGTCAACGTGAAAGATTTCTCCATGGAATTCTGCGGAGGCACCCACGTATCCAATATCGGTCAAATCGGTTCCGTAAAGATTGTTTCCGAGAGCGGCGTTGCTGCGGGAACCAGAAGAATCGAAGCTATCACCGGCGATGCGGTAAGAAATTATCTCAACGAACAGCTTCAGCTGGTAAAGAACATGAGCAGCGTTCTGAAGGTAAATCCGGATACTCTGGTAAAGAGAGCTGAAAACCTGCAGGAAGAACTGAAGGCAACCAAGTCCGAATTGGCAGAACTGAAAAAGAGTACCATGAACTCCGGCATTGACAGCATGATTGCCAACGCAAAGGATTACGGCGGCGTCAAGCTGGTTACAGCAACCTTCGAGGACAGCAGCATCGACGATCTGAGAAACCTCTCCGACAGCATCAAGGCCGCTTTTAAATCTGTTGTTATGGTATTTGCTGCAGTAAACGGCGAAAAGGTAACGCTCATGACTTCCGTTACCGAAGACCTTCTGGACAAGGGTTATCATGCAGGCAACATGATCAAGCAGATTGCTAAGGCAGCCGGTGGCGGCGGCGGCGGAAAAGCAGATATGGCACAGGCCGGCGCAAAGGATAAAACAAAGCTTTCCGATGCATTTGCTGTTGCCGAAAATCTCATGACGTTATAAAATATATTCATATAGTAGGAGGTAACATTATGGAAAGACAGACACTTCTTTTTACCAACTCCGAAAAGGCAAAAGCGCAGACAACTGAAGATATTTTAAATCTTG
>JAZUDB010000101.1:0-3361 GCA_045639385.1 Anaerovoracaceae bacterium
CTTTTTCTCTGTCCTGGGGTTCTTCGGCTCTGGCATACTTTACGCCCAGCAGAATGCAGTAGAGTGCGCCTACGGCACCAACGATGGCGATCAGCGGTCCGAGGAAGCTGTTCAGCAGGTCGATGATCGGAGCTACTACGTCGTAAAGAGACTTATCTCCGGCTGCGAATGCAGGAGCTGCAGAGGCTGCGATCATAGAAAGTGTCATTGCGGTTCTTGCACAGATGTGCTTTTCATTTAAGTTTTTCATTATATCCTCCCAGATAATTTAAGTTTTATCTATTTTAAGCGACACGAATCCATCGTGTACGCCCATTATAACGGTGTTATCGTTTCACAAGCGTTACAGTTCAAATGCTTTGTTCTGCGCGGCTTCCTTCTGCTTCGGCGCCTTTTCCGGGGCCTTTACCGCCGGCTTCTTTAAGGAAATCGGAACCGTCTTCTTTACGAAGTTTGCGGTAAGCTCCTTGCGCACCAGCTTTGCGCTCTTTTCCAGCTCTTCGCCGTTCATCCTGCCGAAGTATTCGCGGAACGCATCGCTGGAACCGATTTCCTTCATGGCACCCTTATAGGCTTCGGGATCGGTCATCAGCTTCTTGCCTTCCATCTGGGTTTCCGGATCCTTGGACGCCAGCATCAGCTTTGCCTGCTGAGCTACGATCTTGGCCTGAATGATTTCCCGGTTCAGGGTATCCTTGTCCGGAACTGCCTCGGAGGGTTTCTCTCCCTTATTCATGGCATCCGCAATGTGGCGCAGCTTCATGGCGTCGGCCACACGCTGGTGGGAACGGTAGTTGTCGGAATCCTTCATCTTGAAGTTGAAGTAACGGTCCGCAGCGTCGCCGATCTCCGCGGCCATGCGGGGATAGTTGATGAACTCGGCGCCGGAGTTGATGCGGATTTTGGCAATCTCCAGAAGCCGGTCCAGCTGCTGGAATTCCGCGGAAGTGCGGTGCACGCGGCCCAGAGAATCCAGGTGTGCCTTCACTTCCAGAAGCTGCTTGGTAAAGTCTGCCGCCAGTTCCGAACTTATCTTCAGGTTCTTGTTGTAATTTTCCAGACGGACCGGCGGAGCACTCCGCATGGCTTCCTGATAGCGCATCCGCTTTTCTATGGGGTTCTTCGACTCTTCGCTGACCGCCTTGAACACCTCTCCGGGGCTGGCCGTTGCCGCCGCCTGCAGGCGCTCTGCGGTTCTGGGGTCATCGCCGCCGTAAAGGGCCTGGAAGAAGGGCTGCTTTAGGGCCAGCTCCACCTTCTCCCGGAAGGCGTAGGGGTCGGACAGCAGCAGTTTGGCTTCCTCCACCGCCGCCGGATTGTTCTGCAGTTTGGACCGGCGCAGAGCGTAGGACTTGACGAATTTTTCCGCCGCCTGGATCCGCAGCTTCTCCATGTCGGTTTTCACCACCTCATGGAGATACTTGTCCTGGCTGACTGCTTCGCCCAGGTCTGCCAGCTGCTTGGCGCCGTCCACCCGCTCCGTGCGGGTCCGGGTGGCTCTCTGACCGATTTTTTCCATGCGGTACTTTTCAGCCAGCTCCGTCAGTTCTTCGAAGTTCTTCTTAAATTCATCTTTAAAAGCACTGTTTTCCAGCGCCTGGTACTTTTCTTCCAAAGCGTTCCGCAGGGCGATAAAGCTTTCGGAATCCTTGCGGCGCACGCCGGTGGCTTCCAGCTTTTCCCTGATCACCTGCAGGTCGTTGAGCACGGCGCGCCGGTAGATGGGATCCACAAACTCCCGGTCCACGGGGGTGTGAGGCATGGGCAGAACGCTGTCCGGCTCCTTGTGGAATTCCTCGGTCTGATCGGTGCCCGGCCGGGTCAAATACAAAGACCGGCCTGCCGCAATATCCTTGGCAATGGCAATATAGATGGAATTTTTGTTGGTTCCGTATTCGTAAGGGTCTCCGTTTCCTTTGCGGATCATGCCGGATTTCGCCAGGTCTTCTACGGAGAGTTTGGTTTTTCTTAAATTGAAAAAGTCCAATACCGCAATCTGGGCCAGGGCAATATCCTTGGAGGTGGCCTTCATGGGGAAAACGGCGCCGTTCAGCTTCGGAGCTTTATTTTCCTTCGTTTTGACTTTTCTCTTTGCCATAGAACGTTCTCCTTATCCGATGTGCATCACCGGTACGGGCTCGTCCCAGGCTTCTGCGACCTTCGCCCGTCCCCGCAGCGATTTCTGCATCTTCGAAATTTTCTCTTTTAATACTTCATTCTGTGCATCCGTCAGCTTCAGATCCTTCAGCCGGCTGCATTCGGCCATGATGTTGACCGCGCTGATGCCGTCCAGAATATCCCGGGCCATGGAAGAAACCGCTTCCGCGATCTCCAGCTGCCGCTTGGTCAGACCGGCGGCTTTTACCAGCTCCGGCCGGCTCTTCAGCAGGTAAAGAATGTCCTCGGTGTAGCCGGACCAGCGGACGGAGTATTCCATGGTTGCTGCGGCGGCAAAGCCTTGGCAGCTGCAGCGCAGACCTTCGGCCAGAAGCCCTGCGAAGACCTTGGGGTCACCGTCCCGGTAGAACAGCAGCGCATCTTTTGCAGCGATTACGGAGCTGCTCCGGACGGTCTCGATCTCTTCGGGCCGGGGCGTGCTGTCCTTTTCTTCGGACCAGATATAGTTCGTCAGCTTTTCCATATTCTTTCCGGAGGCGCACAGGGCCATTACCGGGAATTCCTCCTGGGCAATTTCCAGAGACCGGAGGCTTTCCGAAACCTCCTTCGAAAGTTCCGGCGCATCCGTCAGACGGAAGAAGTCCTGCAGCTGCTGCCGGGCCAGCCGGATTTCCCGTCCCAGAAGAAAGGCTTTCAGAATCTCCCCCAGGAACTCGGTGCCGGCCTTCGTCCGGGCAAGGCTTTCGAAAAAGACTTCGTATCCCGGCATCCGGGCCTCCGCCCGGGCGGGCAATATTTCGTAATAGTACGCGGCGGTAAAGAGTTTCAGTGCTTTTTCCTTCTCCTCTTTTTCCTTTTCCTCCGCGGTCTGTGTATAATCGTAGGGTTTTGTCATGTTTTACCTCGCTGTGCTTATTTTGCCTGGGGTCCGCTTTGCGGATTGTTCTGCAGATGTTCCGGGGCAAAAATTTCTTCCACATGTTCCGGATGCACCAGATTCATCACAAGTCGGCTCCCGGACTTCGCAAAGGCCGATTTCAGCTGGGGCAGCGCTTTATTGCCGTATGCCGAAATAAAGGGTTCGCTTTCCATGACCCGGCTTACCACACGGTCAAAATTCTTCCGGTTGGTCATCACCTGGGCTGCAATCTGCAGATTGTCTTCGTTTCCGGAGGCCTGCAGCGCCTTGCAGTAGGCGGCCACCGCCTTTCCCGCAATCTGTTCCTTCATCAGATCCGTTTCC
>JAZUDB010000102.1:0-2490 GCA_045639385.1 Anaerovoracaceae bacterium
ATGAGGAGATACTCGTTAAATGTTCTGGACGGTTCGTCGTAGTATTTTGCCATTTTTTCTTACCCTTTTTTTAAAAAAATAACTTCTGTATAGCTGAATATAATATCACAATCCGGCGATTTTGTTAAGCAAAATAATGCAGAATGTGTATATTTTTCGGAAAAGACAGCGGCGGAAAAGAGAAAAAGCGGTGAATGGCGAACGATTGGAAAGAAAAACTCCCGGAACGTACGTCCGGGAGTTTCGCTTTGTCTTGTTTTGTTTTCGGTTCGTAAGTTTTTGCCGGAGCAATTACTTTACGGTTACTGCGGATGTCCAGAGCTGCGGTCCGTTGTACCAGTAGAGGTATCCCTGCAGGTCTACGGTCTGTCCAACTTCCAGCTTCTTTACTGCTTCGTATACTTCGGAGCCGGTGGTGAAGAGGTCGGATTCTACCAGGAACTGATAGTCGGTTCCGCCGATTTCCACGTTGAAGTACAGGTCGTTTCCTTCAGAGCCGGAGCCGTCCCAGTTGTAGATAGCCTTCTGGGTAACCTTTGCGCCGGTGATGGTTACGAACATGTTCTGATACTTGTCCAGTTCTGCGGTACCGAACTTTGCGGTAACGTCAGCTGCTTCGAAGGTGTAGGTCTGTCCTTCGCAGATTTCGTAGGAAGCGGAACCTTCCTTGATTTCTACTTCGCCGGACCATTCTGCCTTAATGCCGGTAACCTTGATCTTCTGTCCGATGGTCAGCTTGGCATCGTCTGCATCGGTGCAGGGCATTCTGTAAACATAGTATGCACCTGTGCCGTCCTGCAGCATCAGGCTGCAGTTTCCGTAAGCTGCTGCATAAGCCTTTGCGGTAATGAATCCTTCGATGACAACGTCGGAGTCCATTGCAGCTGCAACATACTGATCGTAGGTGAGAACGCCTTCGTCCTTTGCGTTCGGGTCAACCTTCGGTGTTTCCGGTTCTTCTTTCTTTCCGCAGGCACAAAGTGCAAATACCATTGCCAGTGCCAGTGCGATTGCAAATACTTTTTTCATTTTTATTACTCCATTTCCAGGTTCTTAGCCTTTTCTAACCGATTTATTATACTTGATTGCAGCGAAAACTGCAATTAAAATCCATGCACCTGCCAGGGATTCCAGCAGAACTACCGAAGTTTTCGGCAGAGGTCCCAGCTCTTTGCGGCCTACCCCGTCCAGGCCGATCTGGTCCAGTTTGAACTGTACCCGGATCTTTTCGAAGGTTTCGTTCAGGTAAGCATCGTCTACGGTAAGCTTTCTGCGGGGCGCATAGGCTGCCTCTTCGATGAGCTGACCCGCAGCCTGCCGCAGCGAGGCGGAGCCGTTGAACACCGGAGTGGTAAAGCTGTTGTCCGTATTTTCCATCAGCAGCTTGGAGGCCTCGATCTTGACCCGGTAATACTCTGCGTTGTCGGTGCTGCCGTCTTCCTTTTGCGTCAGCTCCCCTGCCCGGGAAAGATAGTCGACGTAGGCCGGGTCCTGCTGGGCCTTGGAAGTAACCGGCAGGTAGCCCTCGGTCTTGGCGTAGGAAATCTGGGCGTCGTTTGTAAGCAGGAACTGGGCAAAGAACCAGGCTGCCAGCACCCGCTGGTTGTCGTTCTTGTTAAAGACGCACACGGAGGGACCCTGCGAAATCATCTGAGGATGCTCCGGGTCGAACTGGGGAATGGGCCGCACGGCGGTGGTAAAGGGTACCAGGCTGTCCGCCGGAATGTCCAGAAGCGGCGCGTCGGAACCCATCCAGGTGGCCCCTGCGGTAGAGTCGATGGCAAAGATGCACTGACCCGCGTTCAGGAAGTTGGCCGGATAACTGCTGATTTTAAAGGTGGAGAAGGCGCCGCTTTCGGAGTGTTTTGCCACATCCAGCAGCAGCTTTTTGGTCTCTTCGTTAAAGATTTCGATGCTGCCGGTTTCGTCCGAATAGGGCAGATTCCGCTGGCGCAGCATGGAAATCATCATATTGTCCGTGGACTTGTAGATGAAGGGGATCATGACCTTCTGGTTGTTCACCGCGTAGCGTTCCTCTGTGGTTCCGTCTTCCAGCTTGACGGTCTTTTTGGCGGTGGCCGCCTCGGAGACCTGCCAGATCCAGTCCCAGGTGGGAACGTCCGGCACCGTATAGCCCAGTTTCTTTACGAAGTCCTGGTTGATGTACAGGGCTTCGGTGGAGCGGATAAAGGGCAGCGCGTAAATGCGTCCCCGGATGCGGCATTCTTCCAGGAATTTGCCGATGAGTTCGGATTTTGCCGGGCCGTCGAAGGGAATTTCGCTGCCCGCCAGGCCGTATTTGGGGTCATCCATCAGGCCGTCCAGGGGCACCACCACGTTCTGCCCGGTCATGTAGGTGGCAATGTGGTCCGGATAGGTAATGCACACGTCCGGTGTGGTTCCCGTGGAAATATTGGTGATTACGTCGTTGTAGATCACGTTGTAGTCGGTGTAAAGCCGCAGATTGACCTTGACGTTGGGGTACAGGGC
>JAZUDB010000103.1:0-1771 GCA_045639385.1 Anaerovoracaceae bacterium
CATTAAAAAACAGGGAATTTTCTGCTCCGCAGGAAGAAACCGGAGATTTTTTGAATAATTTCGAAAAGAAATGTGCTTGCTTGTAAAAATCATCATGAGAAATTGTGTTGTCAGCATATAAGAGAACCACAGAAGATATAGTAGAATAAAATTGTACAAAAATACGCAAAAATAAATTTGAAGGAGACGAACCTTGTTTACGAAAAAAACGGATTTTGATAATTTTTACTGCTTTCAGAATGTGATGCGCTGCGGCTCGTTTAAAAAAGCTTCGGAAGAAATGCAGTGCACGATTGCACAGATTAAAAAGGTCATTACGCAGATTGAGGAAGATCTGCAGGTGGTTTTGTTTGAACCGGAAAGCGAAGGAAAGCTTCCCACGGCGGCAGGCCTTTTCCTTTACGATAAACTGGACGGCGTGCTGCAGAATCTGGAAACGACGATTATACAGACCAAAAGCATTCCGGAAGGAAAGGCTTTAAAATTGAACATTGCCATCAGTGACATGGTTTCGGGCAGCGTTTACAGAGATTTGATCCGGCAGTTTGCCAAAGATTACCCCGAGGTGCAGCTTACCCTTTCCGCGCCGTTCTGGTCGGATATGCGCCGGAAATTGATAGACGGCAGTCTGGATATTGGCCTGACCTATACCGGCGGACTGGACGATGAACCATTGCTGTCCCGCAAGACGCTGTTCCGCTCCCATCCGGTTATCGTGTACAGCCGGGATCTTTTCGACAAAAAAGAAGAAGATTTGACGATTGACGATTTCCGCAGCCAGACCTTCGCCTGCTTTGAAAAGGAATCCGTGATTTCCTCTTTGTATGAAATTCTGCAGTTCGAACCCAAGAAGATCCTTCTGGTAGACAGTCTGAAGACCATGCAGCTTTACGTGCAGAGCGGTCTGGCCTGTGCGGTCATCGGTCCTGCGCAGCAGATGAACGAAACCGAAGGCATTGGCCGCCTGGAAATTCAGAATACAAAAACTACCATGGGCGCAGACCTGATCTGGGAAGATTCCAACCAGAATCCGGCAAGACGTCTGTTCTTTGACTGTGCAGATAAAGTCTTCGGATTAAAGTAAGCCGGATGCCGGCATAAGTTATTTCTGAAAGCGGAAGGAAAGGAGGAAAAGATGAAACTGAATCTGTGGATGATCGCCAATCAGCTGACCCAGTACGATACGGATATCAATATTTCATCTTCTACCTTCCGGACCATCAGCGGTCCGCTTCCGGTTTCTACCATAGGCTCCCTGTATGTGCGGAGCCGGGGAACGGACGTAATCTGCTATTCCGAGCAGGGGACCATCGTCATCCACGACATGGACGAAAGCGAGGGCTTTCTGCTGATTCAGAGTATTTTCAACTGGTACGACAGCTGGGTGGAAGAGATCGAGGTCTCTTTGCAGAATAACGATTTCGGCCGTTTTGTGCATCTTTGTTCCAAAGCTTTTTCCAATCCGGTGCTTTTCCTGGATTCCAACCACGGACTTCTGGGAATGGACTGCAGAGATATCGGTATCGACGCAGTGCCGGAATGGAAGTATATCTACGAAAACGAGCAGTGCTCCGTGGCGTTTTTCAATACCATGACGGCGGCTCTGCAGCATCCGGACCGGGAATACGGCAGCAACGTCAGCCGCTTTAACATTGTGTCTGCGGACGAAGCCGGGGCGGAATTCCGGACCAGCGGTCTGCATGCAAATCTCCGGTATCAGGCCAGTGATTACGGAAAGCTGATCGTTCTGGACAAAAAAAGAGTTCTCAAT
>JAZUDB010000104.1:0-4490 GCA_045639385.1 Anaerovoracaceae bacterium
ACAGAACCGAAGGCGACATGGGTGCCATGAAGCTGGAAGATTTCATTAAGCTGGTTAAGGACGAAATCGATACCAAGACAATCAAATAACGACGCAAAACCCGGTCTGGATGTTTTTAGGACCGGGTTTTTTGTACAAAAAAACGGCTGCGGAATATCTGCAGTCGTGTTGCTTTGCATTAAATGTGTACCAGCACCACGCCTACCAGGGTGCCGAAGAGGGCGAAGAAGCCCGGCGCTTTGGATTTCCACATCAGGTAGGATTCCGGCAGCAGTTCGCTGAATACCACGTAGAGCATGGCGCCGCCGGCAAAGCTGAGGGAAAGGGACAGCCAAACGGGGCTTAGAAGACCCAGAGAGTACCCCAGGATGGCGCCCAGAATGGTGGGCGCGCCGGAAAGGGCGGTGATAAGCACTGCCTTCCATTTGGCCATGCCGCCGGCAATCAGCGGTACCGAAACCGACATGCCTTCCGGAATATTGTGCAGTCCAATGACCACGGCGATAATAAAGCCTGCGCCGCCGGTCAGATCTCCGCCGTCGCCTACGTAGGATGCACCAATGACCATGCCTTCCGGCATGTTGTGCAGGGCAATGGCAAAGGCCATGACGATGCCTGCGATAAACAGGTCGTGATTGCTGCTTTTGGGGTCGTTGGCATGCAGATTGTAGTGGTCTGCATGGATCAGCTCGTTCAGATCGTCTGCAGTCTGGGGGTGGTCTTCATCGATGTGGGCCACCTCCGGATTGGTTCGTTTGTCGATAATATAGTTCAGTGCGTAAATCAGAACAAAGCCGGAAAGCACCCCGGCTATCACCAGCCAGATGGAGCTTTCTTTTTCCGCTCCCTCCGGAAAGAAGGCGCTGGGAATCAGATCAAAGCACACCACCGCCAGCATGACGCCTCCGGCAAAGGCCAGCAGCAGACTGACGATTTTCGAAGATTCCCGCTGGAGTATGGCGCCCAGCAGGCCACCCAGACCGGTGCCCACAACGCCTGCGATGGCTGTAATAATAAGTATCCATTGAAATAAAGACATGGAGAAATTTTCCCTTCGAAATATTAGTTAGCATATGCTAACTAATGCAATTATAGCCTGCCGGAAGGGAGAATTCAAATGTTTTTTTCGCTTTCTTCCGTCGTTTTCCGGTAGAGATCCTTGTAATCGGTCCGGTCGTATTGTTTCAGCAGAAGAATAAAGGCCAAATTGACGGCTCCAATGAGAATTACCACGGTCCAGGACGTAAAGTAACCGAAGCCGTCGTGCACCTGCCCGATGATGTTTTCGATGATTACGCTCATTACAGAGCCTGCCACGTTGATGACGGAAATGATCCGTCCCCGGTGGGAAGCCGGAATGCGGCGGGTCAGGAAGGGGGAACAGGCCAGGGTGTTGAAGATTTCACCCAGGGTGAACACGAAGATCGCCGCGTAGCAAAGCAGGGGACTCCGGACAAAGAACATAAAGATGATGTAGCCCGCCAGCTGCAGACCTTCGCCCAGCAGCATTTTGTCCGCATCGAAAACTTTCCGGAAGAGCCGGGTAATCAGAGCGGTGCAGGTGACCACCACGATGCAGTTGAGGCTGGTCATGGAACCGTAGAGCACGGCGCCGTTTTCTCCGTGAATCAGACCCATGTCCAGCGGCATCAGGTAGTTGTACATGGCGTAGGTGCCTGCGCCGAAGCCGGAAATCAGCAGATATACCAGAATGACCCGGTTGCTGCGGATATACCGGAAGGCGGAAACGCTGTCGTCGATATCCTTTTCGTAGATGCCCGCGGAACTGTTGTCTTCTTCCCGGTGCACATCCTTAATAAAGAAGAAAATCAATACGGTGCTCAGCAGTATGGAGCAGCCGTTGATTAAAAATGCCAGGTTCAGGTGCTCGTTGAACAGGATGCCGCCGATGGTGGGAGAAAGCACCAGACCCAGATTGGAACCGAGATAACTGAGGGAATAGGCTCTTTCCCGGTCTGCACCGGTGGTAAAGTCCGCCACCAGGGCGTCGTAGCTGGGCCATTCCACGGACTGGAACAAAGACGCCACCGCAAAGACCGCAATGGCACCGAAGGTAATCTCCACAAAGCTGCAGTAAACAAAACTGACGATGGAAATCAGGTCGCAGACCACGATAATGTTTTTCTTGTTGTACTTGTCGGCCAGTTTGCCGCCGATCAGGTTGATGGGGAAGGCTGCCACACTGTAAAGCAGCATGTAAAGGGCGATGGTTCCCGCGCTGAGTCCCAGCTTCTGGCTTAAAATTAAAGTAAACATGGGCCAGATCATAGAGCCCATGTTGGTCATCATTCTGCCGATGAACAGGATATAAAGTTCTTTTCTTAATCCTCTGTATTCCGTAAAAAGTTTCATAGGGCTATTATACCTTAATCTTTATAAAAACTACACAAAGAAATATTGACATTTCAAGGGACGGAGGGTATATTATAGATATTGTTAGCACTCAAATAAAAAGAGTGCTAACAGAGAAAAGGAGGAAGCTGTGGAACTCAACGACAGAAAACTGAAAATACTGCAGGCTATCGTGGCAGACTTTATCAATTCCGCCGAACCGGTAGGTTCCCGCACCCTTTCCAAACACACCGAAATCGGTGTCAGTCCGGCCACCATCCGCAACGAGATGAGCGACCTGGAAGAGATGGGTTATCTGACACATCCCCACACATCTTCCGGCAGAGTTCCCTCCGACAAGGCTTACCGCCTCTACGTGGACGAACTGATGCAGAATTCCGAGCTGTCCTCTTCCGAAAAGGAAGTCATCCGGCAGCGGCTGGATGCAGGTTCCGCAGAGCTGGACAAAACCCTGGAGCATGCTTCCAAGGTGCTCTCCGAAATGACCAATCTGGTGTCCTTTGCGGTCACCCCGAAGGAAGAAAACAAGATTAAATACATTAACTTCCTGCCGGTGGACGAAAGCTCCGTGGTGCTGATGATCGTCTGCGAGAACGGCAAGGTCAGCAATACGGCCATCCGGGTCAGCTGCCCATATTCCGAAGAAAATCTGGAGCTGATGTCCAAGGTTGCCACCCACAATTATCAGGGAAAATCCGCCAGTACCATTCTGACGCAGAATATTATGGAAGAATTCGAAAACGATCTTCCCAGCCTGGCAGCCATGAGCAAATCCGTGGTTCCCGGCTTCGTAAAGACCCTGGAGAAGATGCTGGACGTAGACCTTTACGTAAACGGCTACAGCAACGTGTTCTCCCTTCCGGAATTCAACGACGTGGAGAAGGTAAAAGGGGTCTTCGATATCGTCAACAACAAGAACCAGTTCTCGGAGGTTCTGGTAAACCGGGACAACGGCCTGGTGGTGACCATCGGCGACGAAAACTCTCCGGATCTGAAAGACTACAGCCTGATTACCGCGGACTACAAAGTCAACGGCAAGCTGGTGGGCAGACTGGGGGTACTCGGTCCCAAACGGATGAAATACGACGAAGTAACGTCGGTTATCAAATATATTACAGACAACTTAGAAGAAACTTTCGAGATAGAAGGAGAGGTTGAAGAAACGTGAGCGAAGAAGAAAAGGTAACTTGCGAAGAACAGCAGGCTGAACCGGAAACGGAAAACAAAGAAGAACCCAAAGAGCCCGAATGCGCGGAGGCTGCCCCGCAGGAAGCTGCGCCGGAAGCGCCTGCCCAGGAGGACTATAAGGATAAATGGCTGAGGGTCACCGCGGAATACCAGAATTACCGGACCCGCACCCAGAAGGAAAAGGCAGACATCTATGCCAACGCCAACGAAGCTTTCGTAAAAGAGCTTCTTGAGGTGGTGGACAACTTCGAAAGAGCCATGGAGCAGAAGCCCGAAGGCGACAAGTTCGCAGAAGGAATCGAACTGATTTACAAGCAGCTTCTGACCATTCTGGAGAAGGAACACGTAAAGGAAATTCCGGCATTAGGCGAGGATTTCAACCCCACCGTTCATATGGCAGTCCAGATGATGGAAGTAGAAGGATTAGACAGCGACAAAGTCGCGATCGTAATTAAAAAGGGGTACACACTGAACGATAAGGTGATACGCCCGGCAATGGTAGTCGTATCACAGTAATTTAAAGGAGAGTAAAAAATGGGAAAAGTTATAGGTATTGACCTTGGAACAACAAACAGCTGCGTAGCAGTACTGGAAGGCGGAGATCCGGTCATCATTACTAACGCAGAAGGAAACAGAACCACACCGTCTGTGGTAGGCTTTACAAAGGGTGGAGAAAGACTTGTAGGAGAAACAGCAAAGCATCAGGCTATCACAAATCCGGACAGAACCATCGCTTCCATCAAGAGACATATGGGAAGCAGCTATACAGTATCTATCGACGGAAAGACATATACACCGCAGGATATTTCCGCAATGATTCTTGCAAAGCTGAAGGCGGATGCAGAAAGCTATCTGGGACAGAAGGTAACAGAAGCGGTTATCACCGTTCCGGCATACTTCTCCGACAGCCAGAAGCAGGCAACAAAGGA
>JAZUDB010000105.1:0-6037 GCA_045639385.1 Anaerovoracaceae bacterium
TCCTCGTCACCCAGCTGATAATATTTCTTATAGGAGGCTTTTTCCTGAGCAAGACAGTTTTCGTAGTCTCCGGTCAGGTAGTACGCAATGCCCCGGCGGTAGAGAGAATCCTCGTCGTCTCCCGGCTGGCCGATGCGCACCAGTATGCCTTCAATTTTTGCCCGATAGGCTTCCTCGTTCTTCTGAGGGATCCATGTCTGAATGGTTCTTTCTTCTTCTGTCATGCCTGTAAAATGTCCTTTTTGTTCTCGAGATATACACTGATAAGATAAAACGCCATGGATACCAGCGTAATGCACAGCGCCGGTACCAGCAGGTAATTGTACGCGCCCCGGATAAAGGCGCCCCGCTTATAGGCCAGATTGATCATGGTGCCCCAGGTGGGGTGATAAAGGTCTCCGAAGCCCAGGAAACTGAGGGTGGATTCCATCATGATGCAGCTGTTGACCCCCAGCAGGAAGCGGCTGACCAGGGTGTCATAGAGGTTGGGAATCACGTGGAAGACCACGGTGTGGAATCGGCTGTAACCCAGCACCCGGCAGTTTTCGATATAAAGCTGGGAGTTGATGTGCATCACCTGGGCCCGCACCGCCCGGGCGGAAGCCGCCCAGGAAAAGGCGGAGATCAGCAGGATCAGATTTCTTTCGGAATTTCCCAGAAAACCTGCCAGCACGATCAGTACGATCAGCCGGGGCAGCAGAACGAACACGTTGATCATTCCGTTGAACAGGCTGCCGAAAAAGCCCCTTCTTGTGGACAGAATGCCGATGACCAGACCCAGCACCAGGGAAATAACGCTGCTGGCAAGTCCCACCCGCAGAGTAACCCCTGCACCGTACACCAGCTCGGTGAACACGTCGTAGCCCAGGGCGTTGGTGCCCAGCAGATGGGCGCCGGAAGCAGGCAGCCAGGCCTGGAACATGTCCTTGGGATCATAGGCGGTAAAAAGTCCGGGCGCCAGGGTCATCAGGCCGAAAATCAGCAGGATGACCAAGCCCAGCACCAGATTGACGCGGTTTCGTTTATTCATGGGCCGCCCCCTTTCTCAGCTTCGGATCCAGCAGGATGCAGAGAATGTCGCTGACAATGATGGACAGCGCCATGATGGCGGTGATCACAAAGAGTATGCCCTGCATCAGGGGGTAATCCAGGCTGTGCACCGCATCCGTCAGCAGCGTGCCCATGCCCTGAATGGAGAAGATGTTTTCGATTACCAGAGACCCGCCCACGCACTGGCTCACGGAAAGGCCCACCATATTGATGAAAGGTGCGCAGATGTTGCGGAATACGTAGCGGTACTTGACCGTACGCTTGGACAGTCCCCTGGCCCGGGCATAGAGCAGATATTTTTCGTCTGCGACGGCCCGCACATTATTGCGGATCAAAAGGTAGCGGGAAGGCAGCGTGGCGATGGTCAGAGAACCCACCGGCAGGATCAGATGCAGAATCCGGTCTGCCAGGAAACCCGGTGTACCGGGACTCATGCCCACGGAACTGAGACCCGTGTAGGGCAGCAGTCTGCTTCGGAAGCAGAAGAGCGTAATCAGAACCAGGGACAGGGCAAAGGTGGGGACCGCGTTCACCGCAATGTTCACCGCAGAGGAAACCCGGTCGAAGGCAGAGTTCTGCTTTAAGCCGCTTTCCAGGCCCCAGACCAGTCCCAGCACCGCCGAAAGCGCCACCGCCGGCAAAGTGATCAGCAGGGTATACTTCAGTCTTCCCCCGATGAGAACGGACACCGCCGCGTTTTTCTTAAAAGAAAAGCCCAGGGTACCGTCGAAAATGCTCTTTAAGTAAAAGCCAAACTGCACCGGGAGGCTGTCCCCCAGGTGCAGGGCGTCGTAGTAGTACGCATACTGCTCCGGACTCAGGCCCGCCTCATCCATGCCGGTAAGGTAGCCGATGGGGTTGCCGGGAAGCATCCGGGGCAGCAGAAAATTCATAACCAGTACGACCAGAAAGCAAATGAATGCAGTTGTAATGCTTTTGGTGTATTTTTTCAATTATTTCTCCGTTAAAGAGAACCAGTTTGCAATGTTGTTCAATCCGAAACCGCTGTCGCAGTGCAGCCCCTCAAAGCGGGCGGATGCAGCCAGAATGCTGCTGTCCCAGAACAGGGGAATGATCGGACAGTTATCGGTGTAGTACTGCTGCACCTTGGCGGCTGCGGTCTTGTATTCCTCCTGGGTGGCGGAGCTGCCCGCATCGGCCAGCAGTGCGGAGAACACCGGGTCAAAGACCTGGGCGCCGCCCTGCACTGCGTGGTTTCCGTCCACGTAGATGCTGGCCAGACCGTCCTTCATGTTGACCCCGGCGGTGGTATACGCCATGATGGCCGCCTGGGCGGTGATATTGTTTTCGGAGAACTTATTGGAAGTCTTCGCATTGTAAGCGGTGCTGTCGCAGGTATCCAGGTCCACCCGGATGCCGAAAGCTTCCAGCTGGGTCTTGACCAGTTCCCCGTAGGAAACGTGGGCCGCCTTGGAGGAGTTGATGGTCAGGGCAAACTTTGCCTCTTCCCCTGCGGCATTCACGAAGAAGCCTTCCGCGTTTTTGCTTTCATAGCCTGCGGCTTTCATGCAGTTTTCCGCCGCAGCAAGATCCTTTGCCAGCTCCGGACTGTTTTCCGCGCTGTAGCCGAGAACCGCGGGAGACACCACGCCTCTGCCCGGGGTCTGGGCGTATTTGCTGCCGAAATAGGTCTTAAACTGGTCATAATCCAGGGCATAGGACACCGCCAGGCGCAGATTCTTATCCGCGAAAGGTCCTTTGGCATTGTTGAACACCAGCACCGCCGGCAGGTTGCCTGCCGGAGCACTGATCAGCTGCAGATTTTCGCTGCCTGCCAGCACGTCCTGATAGCCGGACGGTACGCCGGCAGAGTAATTCCACACCATGTCGATGTCGCCGCTCTGCAGGGCCATGTACATGGTATCCTCGTTGGCAAAGAGCTGGAAAATGATCCTTTCCGCCTTCAGATTCTTTACCTCCGGGTAATATTCGTTGGGAACGAAGGTAATGGTTCCCGCATCTCTGTTGAATTCTTCCGGCACGAAGGGACCGCAGGACAGATTGGCAGCAGCCCCCGGTGCGGAAGGCAGAGGTCTTATATACGTCATTTCCGAAAGAAAGCGGACGTTGGGTTCCGGCAGAACGATGGTCAGGCTTCTGCCGTCTTCGGAAACCGCATAGCTTTCATAATCCTTCAGCTTGTCTTCGGATGCAAGACCCGCTTCTATATCCTTTGCACTGACAGCGCTGCCGTCGGACCACCGGATGCCGTCCAATACCGTAAAGGTCCAGGTCCTGGAATCCTCCGTGCTCCAGTCCGCAATCTGGCCGTAAAACTGTCCGTCGGTTTCCTGGCGCACAATGGCGGGACGGGAAACGCCCGATGCCAGCATGTCAAAGTTATATTCTCCGTATTCGCCGGATTCGATGGCGGAACTCGTTCCGATCACAATCTGACCCAGCTTCTTTTCTTTTGCACCGCAGCCGCAGAGGCCCAGCGCCAGAACCAGTACCAGAAGTACTGCAATACCCTTTTTCATTTATGATACTCCCTTAAAACATAATCTTTTAAAACATACACTCTGCCGCAGAGGTATTGCACCAGCTCGGCGTCGTGACTGATCAGGAGGACTGCCCCTCCCTTTTCGGTGATGCATTTTTTCACCAGACCCAGCACCTCCGCCTGTGTAAGCACGTCCAGCATGGAGGTGGCTTCGTCCAGAATCAGAAGCTTCGGTTCGAAGAGCAGCGCCCGGGCGATGGACACCCGCTGGGCTTCGCCGCCGGAAATGCGGGCCGGCTTGTGGCTGAGAATCTCCGGTCCCAGATTCACCCGGGCCAGGCTTTCCAGGGTCAGCTTCCGGACGTTTTCTTTCCCTTCCGCCAGCTTGTGGTAGCGGATCAGCTCCGCAAAGCTCTGCTCCACAGTCTGCCGGGGATCCAGGGCCCCGTAGGGCTGCTGATAAATCATCTGCAGCTTTAAGCCCAGATCCGTCCAGCTGCCGCCGTCCGGAGGAAGCACCCCGGAGATGATCTTGGCGATGGTGGACTTGCCCAGGCCCGAAGCCCCGTAAATGCCCACGATCTCGCCCTCGTTCACCCGGAAGGACGCCCCGTCCAGTATGGTCTTTCCTTCGAAAGACTTTTTTAAATCCTTTGCTTCAAATATCATTTACTGTTTTTCGGAAACCTGCATTCCGTTTTCCACCAGAGCGCCCAGCAGCGCCCTGGTATAAGCGCTCTTGGGATGCTGCAGGACCTCTTCTGCGGGTCCCTGCTCTTCCGTGCAGCCGCTGCGCAGCACCAATATTTCGCTGCAGAGCCGGGCCACGTACATATCGTGGGTAATGACCAGCTTGGCAGCTTTGGGGAAAATCCGGTCCAGAAGGCCGATGAATTCCTTTTTGGCTTCGTTGTCCAGACCGTTGGTGGGTTCATCCGCAATCACCAGACCGGGGCTGCTGCAGGCTGCCAATGCAATGGTGACCCGCTGGGCCATGCCCCCGGACAGCTGGAAGGGATATTTGTCCATCACTTCCGCCGGATGCTCCAGCCCCGCCAGACCCAGCTTTTCCTCTGCGGTCTTCTGCCGCGCCGAAGCCGGTACGCCCAGCATTTTCAGGGTGTCGAACATCTGGTTCTTTACGCTGCGGGAGGGATTCAGATAATCCGAACCGCTCTGGGGAATGTAAACCAGGTCTTTGCCTGCCGTCCTGCCGAAATCCGCGGCAAAACGCTCCCCCTCCTGCCGTACGTTGACGGGAAGCAGCCCCAGAATGGCCAGGGCCGTCATGGTTTTGCCGGAGCCGGTCTCGCCGATCAGGGCCAGGCTTTTTCCGCTTTCAATCTTTATTTTTACATCTTGGACCAGAGTCCGGCTTCCGCTGCCCAGAAGCGCATAAATCCGGCCGCTTTCGAATTCAAACATGCATGTATCTCTTTCTAAAAAACATTTTATGCAATAAAAAATCCCCCCGCAAGCCCCAGGGGGGGATTGAATTTATTCGCTGCTAACTTTCGAAATGATATTCAATTCCGAACATTTCTTCCAGCACCTGCTGCAGTTCTTTTTTGTCGGAGATTTCCCGGATCAGCTGTACGTTTTTGCTGTTGATGTCCGTGGTGGAAAGTTTACCGCCCACGTACTGGATTCTGCCCCCGTTCACAACTCTTGTGATCATGGGCATGCGCTTCATGCCCGCCTTTTCCGGCTCGGAAATAAAGTAGTTGTAGATTTCGAAGTCCTTGGTGGTCAGCGGCGTATCGATGAACATGAAGACCCGCTTGTGCTCGCCTTCGCAGTCCTTGCAGAAGAAAGTATAGTCTCCTTCGAACTCGAAATGATAGCCGTTGTCTGTTGCCGGGGCATCGAAGGGAACCGCTTCGCAGATGGCCATACCGCCGTAGCCCACGTCGCAGAGATGCTTTTTGCCGTCGATGATGCAGATGACCGATCTGTGTGCGATGGTAGGAATGTCCGTGCTGGTGGCCCGCAGAATGCGCATACCGGTGGTGTAGCATTCAAAGCCCAGAGCGGTAAGTACCGCATAAAGCAGTCCGTTCTGTTCAAAGCAGTAGCCGCCGCGCTTGTGCAGCACCAGTTTGTCGAACAGGTCCGGCGTACGGAGGCTGGGAGTTTTGTGACCGTCCCAAACGTCCAGGTTTTCGAAGGGAATGCGGTCCAGATGGGCAACGATCAGTTTGTCAACATAGGCTTTGCTGAGTTCCACCGGTTCGTTTTCCATGCCGATTCTCTGCAGATAGGCCTGCAGATCGGGGAGCGGTTCAAAATACGAATCAAACATACTATTCCTCTTTTCTTTCTCTGCTGAAGTAGGCTTCCACACTCTCCGCCGCCTTCATGGTAAAGCCGTCGGTCTGTGCAATTTCGTATGCGGAAGCTTTTTTAATATTTTCCACACTGCCGAATCTGGCCAGCAATGCAGTTTTCCTCTTTTCTCCGATGCCCTCGATCTCGTCCAGCACGGAGCGGCTCAGGGCCTTTCCCCGCAGGCTGCGGTGATAA
>JAZUDB010000106.1:0-9102 GCA_045639385.1 Anaerovoracaceae bacterium
TGACCTGCTTTAAAGTTTCTTCGAAATCCTCCGGCTGTTCCTCCGGAAGACCCGTAATCAGATCCATGTTGATGATAAAGTCCCCTACACTTCTGGCCAGTTTGTAGCTTTCCACGATTTCTTCCGGGGTATGAGACCGGCCGATCAGGTCCAGGGTATGCTGCTTCATGGTCTGAGGATTGATGGAAATGCGGTTGCCCTTATGCTTTAGGATGGACCGGAGCTTTGCCTCGTTGATGGTGTCCGGCCGTCCGCATTCCACGGTAAACTCTGTGGTTTTCTCGGTAATAAAGGCCTCTTCCGTCCAGGAAAGCAGCCGCTCGAAATCTTCGTCGCATAAAGACGTGGGAGTGCCGCCGCCGATGTAAATGGATTCCGCAAAGAGCCCCTTTTTCTTCAGAATCTCCGATACGGCCCGGATTTCCTTTTCCAGCGCTTCCAGATACGCCTTAGCCGCCTTGTCCGTAATCTTGTTGGAGGTAAAGGAGCAGTACACGCAGCGGGTGGGACAGAACGGAATGCCGATATAAAGACCGATGGCTTTGGGGCTTTCATTGCCCAGCGCTTCCTGCTGCACGTCGTAGGTGTTTCGCAGCAGTTCAATCTTCTTTTCGGACAGGCAGTATTCTTCCCGCAGGATGCGCTCCGCCTCTTCCCGGCCCAATTTGCCGGAAAGCTCGGAGTAGAGCTTCTTGGGACGTACGCCCACCAGAATGCCCCAGTCCTGGGTCTTGCCCGTCTTTTCGGAAAGAAAATCGTAGAGGACCCTGCCCCTTACAAATTTCGAATCCGAATCCGGAATAATTACGTCAAATTCTTTATTTTCGTCGTCCGGAAGACACAGTTCGAATTCATCCGCCCGGATAAACTCTTTCGCCAGTTCTCCCAGATCGTATTTTGCTTTTTCTGTTGGAGCACAAATTCTATACAAAGGGATTGCACCTCTTTTCAAATCCAATGGAAGTTTCGTTTCCGTGTCCCGGGAACACTTCCGTATCCTCCGGAAGCACAAAGAGCTTTTCCCGGATGGAAGCAATCAGCTTTTCTGCATTCCCGCCGGGAAAGTCCGTTCTTCCCACGGAACCGAAAAACAGGGTATCGCCGGAGAACAGCAGGTCTTCGCAGAGAATACACATGCCGCCCGGGGTATGTCCCGGTGTTTCAATAAAGCGGAACTGCATGCCGGCAAAGTCCAGAACGTCACCGTCCGAAACTTCCCGGTCTGCCCGGATGCCACCCTTTCCCATGCTTTTGTCCCGGTCCAGCAGAAAGTTTCTTTCTGCCCGGCAGGCAATCAGCTGCAGTTGGGGGAAGGTTTTCTTCAAACGGTCAATGCCGCCGGTATGATCGCCGTGACCGTGGGTCAGCAGAATGTACCCGGGATTTAAGCCCAGTTTTTCTATGTCGTAATATATTTTTTCAAATTCGTAGCCGGGATCGATGATCACCGCATCCTTCGTCTCTTTGCTGTAGACCAGATACACGTTGGTGGCATAGGCGCCGGCCACATATCTAATAATTTGTCCGGAAAACATCCAGTACTCCTTTTACCTGACGGATTCTTGCCAGAACCTTTTCGATATCTCCCGTGTTGGAAATACTGATTACAAAATTCATAGTGCAGAGTCCGGTCTTATCGCTCTTGGCATTGGCGGAATTGATGTTGACGTCCATCTCCTCCATGATCCGGGAGATATCCGCAAACAGGCCTTTGCGGTCGTCTGCCAGTACGGTAATGGCCGCATCGAAGTTCATCTGACTCTTGTTCAGATCCCACTCCACCTGAAGCAGCCTTCCAAGTTCGCTTTCCGGCAGAGAAAGCATGTTGATGCAGTCTCTGCGATGGATGGAAATGCCTCTGCCCTTGGTAGTATAGCCCACGATTTCGTCGCCGGGTACCGGATTGCAGCACTTTGCGTAATGAATCAGCAGATCCGAAATGCCTTCGATGGAAACGCCGGCATTCTTGGCATCGGGACGCTTGGAAAGCATTTCCTGACGCTTCTGCAGACGCTCCTGGCGGCGCAGCTCCGCCTGCTCTTCTTCCCGGAAGAAGGACAGACACATCATCAGCGTTTTGTTGACAATGCCGCCGCCGTTGGCCAGCGCACTGTACAGATCCTCCGGAGAGGAGTAATCCTGCGCCTTGGCTGCCCGGGAAATAAAGTTTGCTTTCAGCACCGCTTCCGGATCCAGGTTCTTGTTCTTGCAGGCCTTCAGCAGGGCTTCTTTTCCCTTGGCAGGATCCGCTCCCGCATTTTCCTTTTTCAGATACTGGCGGATTTTGTTCTTGGCGGAATTGGTCTTTACAATCTTCAGCCATTCCGGTGTCGGTCCGGAAGAATTGGGATTGGTAACGATATCTACGATTTCTCCGTTCTGGAGCACGTAGTCCTTGGCCACCATTTTGCCGTTGACCCTGGCGCCCACACAGTGGGTACCTACGGCGGTATGCACCTTAAAGGCAAAGTCCAGGGGCGTAGAACCTGCAGGCAGCTCCATGACGTCGCCCTTCGGCGTAAACACGAATACCTGGTTGCTGAAAAGATCCACTTTCAGGGTATCCATGAACTCCTTGGAGTCGTTCATATCGTACTGCCATTCCAGGGTCTGCCGTACCCAGGCCAGCTTGGTTTCATCTTCTATGGCTTTATCGTCGATGCCCTCTTTGTACTTCCAGTGGGCGGCAATACCGTATTCCGCCACCCGATGCATTTCCGTGGTCCGGATCTGAATTTCAAAGGGCATGCCGCTGCTCGAAAGCACCGTGGTATGAAGGCTCTGGTAATGATTAGACTTGGGCATGGCCACATAGTCCTTGAATCTGCCGGGAATCGGGGTCCACCGGGTATGCACGGCACCCAATACCGCATAGCAGTCCTTTACGGTGTCTACGATGACCCGGATAGCCGTCAGGTCGAAGATTTCATCCAGAGTTTTGTTCTGGTATTTCATCTTCTTGTAGATGCTGTAGAAATGCTTCTGTCTGCCGGTGATCTCGTGCTTCATATTCAGGCCGGACAGAACTTCTTCCACCTGTGACATCAGGTTGACGATTCCTTCCGGATTGGAAGCCTGCCGCCGGTTTACTTCTTCTGCCAGACTGGCGTATGCTTCCGGTTCCAGTACCCGGAATGCAATGTCCTCCAGTTCGAACTTGAATTTGTAAATACCCAGACGAGAGGCAATGGGCGCGAAAATTTCCAGGGTTTCCCGGGATTTCTGAATTTGTTTTTCCGGTGTCTGGAATTCGATGGTCCGCATGTTGTGCAGACGGTCTGCCAGTTTGATTACCAGAATCCGGATATCTTTTGTCATGGCCATAAACATCTTGCGGACGTTTTCGGCCTGTTCTTCTTCTTTGGTTGTATACTCCAGGTTGGTCAGCTTGGTGACGCCGTCCACCATGGTGGCAATGTCGTCTCCGAACTCCCGCCGGCAGTCTTCCAGCGTATACTCGGTGTCTTCCACAACATCATGAAGCAGACCGGCAGCGAGACAGTGATCATCCATTCCCAGATCCGCCAGGATGACACCCACGGCTTTGGGATGAATAATATAAGGCCCGCCGGACTTTCTTTTCTGTCCGTTATGCAGCTGATCCGCCTTGTTGTAAGCTCTCTCCAGCAGTTCCCTGTCGTAACTCGGGTTCATGGAGAGCAATTCATCGATGTATTCGCTCATTTCTCAATTACAAAAAGAAGGCATGTGTGCACCGAAAAGCACACATGCCATACCAAACAGCAATAAATTAATCTTCCTTCGGAATTTCGTCTACCTTGTCTTCCTTTTTGGAAAGCTTCTTAATATTCTTCGGAGACGGAGTTTCTGCCTTTTCTTCTGCTGCAGAATCGTCTTTCTTTCCGGGAGCAGGAATTTCTCTGTTTAAAATGCTGTTAATCGCAGCCTTGGAAATCTCAAGCTTTGTCTTTTCGGAACCGGAAGCAATCGTAACTTTGTCGTCCTTAATACGAACCACTGTGCCATAGAATCCTCCGATGGTGAGTATTTCATCGCCGACCTGAAGATTATTGCGAAGATTGCTCATTTCCTTATCTCTCTTCTTCTGAGGACGTACCGAGAAAAGATACAGGGACAGAGATAAAAAGAGAATCATTATAAGGTAATACCAAAGTCCGGCATTTGATGTTGTCGTTGCAGTTGCAAAAGTAGTATACATAAAAACCTCCTAGTTCATTACCCTACTATTATAAACGAAACTGTATTTTTCGCAAGGAAAATTTACTGAAAAGGGCTCAATTTCCTTGCTATAACAGAACCTGCGTGTTAATATATCTCATGTGCGCCGGTGTGATGGAATTGGCAGACGTGCGGGACTCAAAATCCCGTCCTGGCAACAGGGTGCGGGTTCGACCCCCGCCACCGGCACCAACATCTCTGCGGATTCTTCGGAATCCGCTTTTTCTTTTCTCCGGTTGTTTTTTACAAGCAAAAAGGATTCCGCGTCCGGAATCCTTTTCATTTTGTCTTTAGCTAAAGTATAAATTTGTGATTATTCTTCTGCTACGATAGCCTGACCGTCATAGTAGTTGCAGTTCGGGCATACTCTGTGCGGAAGCTTCGGCTGGTGGCACTGCGGGCAGATAGAGATTCCCGGTGCTGCCTTAACCATATTAGCAGATTTTCTGCTGCTTAACTTAGCCTTGGACGTTCTTCTTTTTGGTGTTGCCATTTGATCAGAACCTCCTTTCCTATAAATTACTAACTAACGAAAACCATTGTATTATAAGTAACACGGCAGCTTTTGTCAAGAACTTTTTATTTTGTTACCAGAGCCATGGTATCCTTTGCAATCATCAGTTCTTCGTTGGTCGGGATCAGGAGAACCTTAACCTTGGAATCGTCTGCGGAGATGACGGTTTCTTCGCCGCGAATGTCGTTCTTCTGCGGATCCAGCTTGATGCCCAGGAAGTCCATATCCTTGCAGATAGCTTCTCTGGTGGTAATGCTGTTTTCTCCGATACCTGCGGTGAATACAACAGCGTCCGCACCGTTCATTTCTGCCATGTATGCGCCGATGTAGAATTTAACTCTCTGTGCAAAGATATCCAGAGCCAGCTTTGCTCTTTCGTTGCCTGCGTTGGCAGCTTCTTCTACGTCTCTTGCATCGGAGGATACACCGGAAACGCCCAGAAGTCCAGACTTCTTGTTCATAATGGTATCCATTTCCTTCAGAGAGAGACCTTCTTTTTCTGCGATGAACGGAATGATTGCCGGGTCGATGATGCCGCAGCGGGTACCCATTTCAAGGCCTTCCAGCGGAGTCAGACCCATGGAGGTATCGTAGCACTTGCCGTTCTTGATGGCGGATACGGATGCGCCGTTGCCCAGGTGGCAGGAAATAATGGTGGTGTCTTCCAGCTTCTTTCCCAGCATTTCGGCAGCCTTCATGGCAATGTATCTGTGGGATGTTCCGTGGAAGCCGTAGCGTCTTACGGAATACTTTTCGTAATATTCATACGGAAGCGGATAGATGTAGCTCTTTGCCGGCATGGACATACCGTTGGAGGTGTCGAATACGGCAACCTGCGGGGTGCCCGGCATCAGCTTTTCGCATGCTTCGATACCCATCAGGTTTGCAGGATTGTGCAGCGGTCCCAGCGGGATGCATTCCTTGATTGCTTCCTTGCAGGCTTCGTCTACCAGGCAGCTTGCGGTGAACTTTTCTCCGCCGTGGAGTACGCGGTGGCCTACTGCGCCGATTTCGCTCATGGAAGCAACAACGCCGTGTACCGGATCTGCAATGGCATCCAGAACCAGACCGATTGCTACGGTGTGGTTTTCCATCGGAGTTTCTACAACATACTTGTCTCCCGGCTTCTTGTGGGTAAGAACGGAACCGTCCATACCGATTCTTTCTACCAGACCTTTGCAGAGAACTTCGTCATTGTCCATATTGATCAGCTGGTACTTGAGAGAAGAACTTCCGCAGTTTACAACTAAAATTTTCATAAAAGTATTCCTTTCATAATAATTAATAAGCTATTTAACCCAATCATTATATCTTAGATTTGCAGGGCTTGCAAACATAATCCGAGTTCCCGTACAACTCTTTTCCGAAGAGTACGGAATAAATATCATCCGCCAGAACATCGGAGGCCAGCGACGGGTTTTCCGCCGCATCCCGGGGCGAAATTCCGCTGTAAAGACGAATCCGGCTGTCCCGAAGGATCTGTCGTCCGGATTCCCGAAAAGCCAGCACCTGAGCGTAAGGCTCTGCGGCGACCTGCGGCTTCCGTAGATCCAGGAGCATCTGCATCAGGCAGCGCTGTATCCTGGCTCTGGAGTAGCGTTTTGAAGATACGGCAGATATCAATTCTTCCAGACTGCCGCATTTCTGTACTGCGGAAAGAATCCGGTTTTCCAGGCCCTCCCCGATTTCCGGAATCTCCGCCATTTCTTCCGCCGGTGTGGTCAGAATTTTGTAGCGAAGGAGAGAATAAAGCGTGTTTACATAATCTTTATTCTGTTTTTTCCTGATATCTTCCGCATGTCCCAGCGTTTCGTCGATGGGTACGCAATAGGGCTGCAAAGAATATCCCCTTTCGTTAATCCGCCGCATATATTCCATTCCCAGAATGTTATTTCCCCCCGAAAGAAGCTTTTCCGGGGTTTCCGGCAGCATATCCCGCACCATGGCGTCATAGGATGCGGCATATCCTCTGCCCGCATCCAGATATTTGTGCAGAAGTTCCCTGCTCTTTTCTGCGGTTTCCGGCATATTTTCCAGCAGCGCGATTTTTTCCAGCATCTGCAGATCCGGATGCTCGGCACCAAAACAAAGGTGGGTACAGCCGACTCCCGCCGCAATGTCCACCGCGCCTGCAGCAAAAGAAGCCGCCGCTCCCAGACTCACCGAAACCGGCATCTGCAGCACCAGGTCCGCACCGCCTTCCAGCGCAGCCTGCGCTCTGGACCACTTATCCCAGAGAGCCGGTTCTCCCCGCTGCACATAATTTCCGCTCATAATGCAAACAACGGCGCCAGGGGCAAGGTCCCGGCGCACGCTGTCAATCAAATATTTATGTCCGTCATGAAACGGATTGAATTCGCAGATAATGCCTGCTATCGTCATAGTCTATTTATCTTCCTGCTGCGCTTTGTAAATCTGTTCCTTTACTTCTTCACGGCTGGCAGCAATATTGGCATACATTCTCTCGAAGGTTTCCTGCAGAGAGTTGTACATGTCTTCAAAATAAACCGCCTTCATTTCGTCGGTCTTTTCCTGCAGATTGTAGAGCATACCGTCGGTGTAATCCAGAATGCTCATCTTCATAACGGAGCTGTTTTCCTTGGCGTTTTTGATGATTTCTTCCGCTCTGGCCTTGGCCTTTACGGTAATTTCATCAGCTTCTACCAGCTTTTCCGCCTTTGCCTGAGCTTCGTTGATAATATTCTGGTATTCCTGCTTTGCTTCGTCCAGAATTCTCTGTCTTTCGTTCTTAATCCACTGTGCCTGCTGGATTTCGTCCGGCAGTTCCACTCTGATTTCTCTGACAATATCGGTAATTTCGTTGGGGTCTACCATTACCTTTTTTACCACGGGAACGGAAGCCGCAACTTCAATAATTTCATCCAGTTCATCCAGTAATTCAAGTACTTTCATAATTTGCTACCTCTCATTTTTATATGCATTCATAAGGTCCAGGACCTCTTTTTTTACCAGGTTCGAAACGTCCGCATCCAGACGGAAATTTTCCCGCACCACCGTGGAACTGATAAAGGAATAGGACGGATTGGTCATCAGATACACAGTCTCGCAGGGCGTATCTGCATAGCTGGCATAAATCTGGGACAGCTGCAGCTCGTAATCAAAATCGTCTTTGTTGCGCAGTCCGCGGAAGATGGCATTAAATCCGTTGGCATAAGCATATTTGGCCAGATGACCTTCAAAAGCCACCACGTCCACGTTGTCCAGATGGGCAACCGCCGCTTCCACCATTTCTTTCCGCTGCTCCAGAGTGAACATGCAGTTTTTGGACTGATTGACCAGAACGCCCACGGTCAGATGGTCGCAGAGCTTTGCCGCCCGCTCAATCAGATCCACGTGACCCACGGTAATAGGGTCGAAAGTGCCCGCACAAAAGCCTTTTTTCATTCGCTTACCTCCCGGTCGCCTCTCTGATAAATTGTAACACCAATGGCACCGTACTTCCGTGATTTTACCGTGGAGAATCCGGCGTATTTTTCCGGAAGCTTTTCTTTAAAGGAATGTTCGCAGACCACGATTCCGTCGGGCTGAATTACGTCCGCCGCATCGATGGCATCCAGAGCCGGCAGAATATAGCCGTTGGCATAGGGAGGATCCAGGAAATATACGTCCACGGGTTCCTTCACCCGGGCAATATTCCGCTTGAAATCGCCGTTCAGGTAAATCACCTGATCTTCCACGCCGCAGATTTTCACGTTTTCCCGGACCAGAGCCAGACTCTCCCGGGAAGAATCCGAGAAGAACACCCGGGAAGCACCCCGGGAAATGGCTTCCAGTCCCATGTTTCCGGAACCTGCAAATACGTCAAATGCAACGTAGCCCTCTTCGGTATACTGATAAATGATATCGAAAACGGCTTCTTTCACCTTATCGCTGGTGGGGCGTACGTCATCTGTTCTGGGAGATTTCAATCGTCTCCCCTTTAATGTTCCTGCAATAATTCTCATAACATTTTATTTTACCATCTATATGGTGATATTATCAACTTGCAGATATTTCTTTTTGATTTTATCTTTCAGAACCGCATTTTCCGGAAGAGAAAGCGTGGGGTCCGATGTCAGAAGCTTCCGGGCATCTTCTCCGGCCTTTTCCGCGATCTTTGCATGTTTTACCGGATCTGCCAGAACCAGCTGAGGAAGTCCGTGCTGCCGGTACCCGAAGAATTCTCCGGGTCCGCGGATTTCCAGGTCCTTTTCCGCAATCAAAAAACCGTCGCCGGTACTGCAGAGGATTTCGCTGCGCTGACGGCTGACCTCCGATTCGCTTCCGCTGCACAGCAGGCAGTAGCTTTCGTATTCGCCACGGCCCACCCGGCCCCGCAGCTGATGCATCTGAGCCAGTCCGAAGCGCTCGCAGTTTTCGATCAGCAT
>JAZUDB010000107.1:0-5554 GCA_045639385.1 Anaerovoracaceae bacterium
GAAGCGGTCCGGACCCTGAAGGCCGCGGGCTGCAAAACGGTCTGCGTGGCGGTATTTGCCTCCAGCACCGGAAATCACGTGTGGAAGGAAGACCCGGAGGACGCCGCAGAGCCGCTGTGGTAGCGCCGGATGGCTGCCCGGACCCTGAAGGCCGCGGGCTGCAAAACGGTCTGCGTGGCGGTATTTGCCTCCAGCACCGGAAATCTTTACAAACGTTTTTGAAACGGAGAATGGAGTATCGTATAATATATAGAATAACTTTTTCAAGAAACGGATGGTAAAACATAATGGCAGGACCAGGACAAAACGCAGATCAGAACGCGAATAACAATACAAACAACCAAACCGAAGAAAACCGGCGCGCCGAAGAAAACAGAAGAAGAGAACTCTCCAACTATCAGCAGGCAGCGCTGATGCACAACCGGATTCTTCCCGCGCTGAACGGGGCAAGCATCGAGCAGCGCACCCGGGACCGGCAGCAGAACGCGGCACAGAACCCGCAGCAGGCACCCGCACCGAAGCAGAAAACCAGCGCCTGGGGGACCATTAAGCACGGCCTTTTCACCGCCCTGTCGGCAGTAGCCACAGCCACCGTCGGCGGCTTTTTCGCGCTGGTGTCCAGAGCCTTTGTCGACTCCAGAAACTACCTCCCCCAGAAATATACCGGAACGATTACCGAAGCGGACACCAATATTATTCCCGGCACCAAAAACGAAAGATTCCAGGACCCGGACGTAGACGGCGGACGCGACGATCAACCCATTATCGATGATATCCGCAGAGTGCCCCTGGTTTACGAAAGAGAAATCCTGGACGATATTAACAAAGGACCCACCATCACCCTGCATTTCAAACAGGGCCATGCAGGCAGAGGCGTTGCTTTTACCAGTGATTTTAAGGCGGGTCATGCTTTTATTACGCTGAAATACACAAAGCAGGATCCTCTGACCCAGAAAAACAAGCGCTACCAGACTACCGTAGGCTTCGGCACACAGGCAGATTCCCTGACCGGAGGCGCACAGCTTCTTAACGGCATGTATGTTCCGAGTATCGTTCACGATGATTTCGGAGACTATGCGGACATTTCAAGAGAATACCCGATTACCAATAAACAATTTAATAAAGTGGTTCTGGCTGCGCAGGCTTACGAAGCGGGCGGCTATCAGCTGATGGAAAGAAACTGCACCACCTTTGTGGCGGATATGGCAAAGGCCGCCGGCCTGCAGGACGAAATCAGTGCGTTTCTGCAGGAGGCGGATTTCATCGTGGAACCCAATATCCTGTTTCCGTGGGTCGTACCGGGCGTACTGCTTGCCGGTCCCGCCGCTACGCAAATCGGTAAATACGGAGCGTATAAAGATATTGGCAAAAAGAACTACGAATACGGCCGCTTCGGGCAGGATCTGTACAGCAAGGGGGAAATTAAACGCATCGAAAAGATGAAACTGAACGCCCGCCTGTACGGCTACGACCCCTCCTCCAGCGGCGAAGCGCTCCGGAAATTGCCGGATACGGGACTGAATTCCACCGCCTATGGGCGTGACGCCAGTATTGAAAGTGATATCTGGACAAAATTGTCTGCCGCAAACCGTGCTCTGGAGGCAGCGTTGAACAAAAAATTCCCCGGCAACAGTCAAAACGAAAACCTGATCAACTTCCTGGAAAGCACTGCACAGGAACTCCACAAGAAGTTTGCCGAGATGGAAAAAAACTACAACCGTTTTTATGAAAACAGGAAAATATATTGGGACCTGCTCTCCGACCGAATGAACACACTGAACCGGTACTACCTTGACTATTACAATACAGCAGGCACCAGTACGAACATTCTGTTTCAGAACGTGAGTGCAGTTTACGCCAATTTGAAGAAGACGATCATTAAAAAAATCAATCCGATAAACGATACGTTCGTCGGCGCCGAAAGAATCTCTTCTTACAGCAGTAAAAGTCGGTATATAAATACGGAAAGAGATGTCGCAACCGCAGTGGCAAAACTTGCGCTCGGCGCAGCGACGGTAAACATCCCAAACAACAGAGCCGGAAGCCTCGAGATCGGCTACTCCGAGCTCGCCGCCGGCTTGAAAATGTTCGGCAGTATGAAGGATGTTATCCGTTATTACCAGCTGAGAGGAAACTACAGCAAAACAAAAGAGGAGACCATAGAATATGCCCGTTTAGAAGAGCGAAGAGTTTCCATAAAAACTTTTCAAAAAGCGCTCTGGGGCTTTGCCGGAAACAGAGCTTTTACGAAGAACGATTACAAATTTGCATTTATCGATCTTCCTCAGGGGGAAAAAGACTGCGGATTTGAAATCAAGAAGATTTATGCGGAGCGGCCGGACCTTCCGTCGGACGTATTCAAAGCCGTTGCGCTGGAACGCATCTTCGGCGGTATGAAAACCGCCATAAAAGCCGAACTGCAGAAAAATGGCTGCAAACCGGAAGACCTCTACAAAGTCATCTGCGATCATATGGCGGCAAAAATCCAGGAGAACCGGAAGGAATACGAACTGCTGGCAGAAACCCTCTACCTGGATGAAGCCCGTACACATGATTACAAAAAGTACGAACGGAGCAAAAACGAACTGAACTTCAAGGAAGCCTGTATGGAAAGGGCAAACGAAAGAATTTTGGACGCCCTCCAGACCTCTTATTTCCATACACTTGTGGAAGATGTTATCTTAGAAACCAAAAAGTCACCGGAAGCAAATCCGGAAAAAATCGACCTGTCCGAGCTGAAGAAAACCAAATTCCGGGATCTGCCCCAGTTCCAGGCGGTTCGGGAGCAGATGCACAAGATTACGAGCGCCCAGCCGCTGCTGGCGGAAAAGCGCAGCGAGGCTCTTCAGACCCTGAAGGACTGGAAGGAAGCCAAAAAGCCCGAGGCAGATTTCGTAAAAGTAAAGGAAAGCGTAGAAACCCTGCTGAAGGTGGATGCCTGCTACACAGATCTGATTTCTTCCAAGAAGCTGCTGTCGGTAAAAGGCAGCGCCGTAACGGAAGCGCAGCTGAACAAAATGCACGCCGAACTCAAAAAGGAAGAAGTTGAATACCTGGCAGATACCCTTCTGAGCTGCAGCGCAAAGGAACCGCTGGCAATCAGCACGGGCGAGCAAAGACTGGTGGATATCCTGAAAAAAGAAAATAAACTCTACAAAAAAGTAAATCTTCTGGAAGAAGAAGCGGGACCCAATCTGATATAAAACAGATACGAAAGTATTACATGCCAGAATTACTTTTCAGAAACGATGAGGAAACACAATGGCAGGACCAGGACAGAACGCAGATCAGAACGCGAACAACAATACAAATAATACACAAACCGATGAAACACGGCGCGCCGAAGCCAGAAGAAGAGAAATTAACAACTTTCAGCAGGCTGCACTGATGCAAAACCGGATTCTTCCCGCATTGAACGGGGTCCCGGTGCAGCAGCGCACCCGGAACCGGCAAAACCCGCAGCAAAACGCAGAGCAAAACCCACAGCAGGCAACCCAGCCGAAGCAAAAAAAGAGTGCCTGGGGGACAATTAAGCACGGTCTTTTTACGGCTCTTTCGGCCGTGGCCACAGCTACCGTGGGGGGATTTTTCTGGCTGCTGTCAAGCCCCTTTCTCTCCGTAAAAAACTATTACAAGGCGGCCAAATCGGTCAAAACAAAATCGGATACCAATATGATTCCCGGCAGCCCAAAAGAAAGATTCCAGGACCCGGATGTAGACGGCGGGGCAGATAATCAGGCCGTTATCGACGATGTCCGCAGAGTCCCCCTGGTTTTCGAAAGAGAAATCTTCGACGATACAAACCAGAGACCTACCCTCACCCTGCACTTCAAGCAGGCCAAGGAAGGAAGCAGTGTCGCATTTTCCAGCAAGCTGCAGGCGGGTCATGCCTTCCTTACGTTGAAATACACGAAGACAGATCCTCTGACAGGAAAAGATAAGCGCTACCAGACCACCGTAGGCTTTGGAGCACAGGGGAACCCGCTGACCGGAGGCGCAGAACTTTTCAACGGCATGTTTGTTCCGGGCATTCTCAATGACGATTTCGGGTCTGCCGCAGATGTGTCAAAGGAATATACGATTACCAACAAAGACCTGAACAAGGTGATTCTGGCTGCTCAGAAATTCGAAACGGGCGGCTACCAGCTGATGAAGAGAAACTGCACCACTTTCGTAGCGGAAATGGCCAAAGAGGCCGGCCTGAAAGAAGAGGTCGAGAAGTTTATGAAAGAGGTGGATTTCGAAACAGAGGCAAATCCAATACTGGATGCGTTTGTTCCGCCGCTGGTATTGATCGGCGGACCCACGGCTACGGCTGTAGGACGATATGCGGCGTATAAGGATGTGGGAACGAAAACCTATAAATACAGCCGTTTCGGGCAAAATCTGTATAATGCGGACGAAATAAAGCGCATCGATAAGATGAAACTGAATGCCCGCTTGTACGGCTACGACCCCTCCGCCAGCGGCGAAGCTCTGCGAAACATGACAGGCACAGGCCTGAACTCCACCGCTTACGGGAATCATATTGTGTGGGCGGCTGTTCCCAAGAACAAAGGGCTGGATACGAACGACAAGGTTCTGCAATTCCGCTTTCAAACAATGCTGGCAAGCATGAGCGGCGCCAAGCGCTCGCTGCAGGCCGTTCTTGATAAAAAATGCCCCGGTTACCCGCAGAACGCAGAGCTGATGCAGTTCCTGAACGACACCACAACACTGTTCGAACAGAGAATCAACGAACTGTATACGCCGGATTTACTGGCACATCCAAAGCAGAGACGGGAATGCTACAAAAACTTCTGGCGCGAAATTTCGGAAAAAATGAACACCCTGAATGATTACTACATTAACAATTATCAGGGAAACACGGAAGTAAATATCCGGTTTCAGCATATGAGTTCGCTCTGCGCAAACATGAAGACCCTCATTCTGCGCTGCGATGAATTCCAAAAACGCGAAATTTCAAGCCCCGACAAAGACATCCTTGCAGACTATATTGATTTGTCCAGAGATTCTGCAAAAGCCTTGAGAATGTTGTCTTTTTCAAAAAGAGACTTTGATATGCCCGATAAAGTATGGCGTGCGGATCCTTATAACGAAACTTTACGACATGCGAAAGTTCCCTTGAACGAGCTTGCGGCCAGCCTGAAAGTATTCGGCAATATAAAGGATTGTGTCCGGTATCATATCCTGCAGAAAACACCGAAAAAGACAAAAGAAGAAACAAAAGAATTTGCACGCTTGTCTAAACGAGGCGCGTCACTGAAGGCTTTTGTCAAGGCACAAGAGAGCTATGCAGGAAAAAGACCGTTTACACTGCATGATTACAAATATGCCTTTGTGGATCTTCCCCAGGCAGAAAAGGACAGTGGCATACGGTTCAGTAATTACGACGAATCCCCGTCAGCACTCTATCAATCTATTGCACTGGAGCGCATTTTTGGCGGCTTAAAAACAAAGCTGGCCAAAGAACTGGTAAAAGACGGCTGCACACAGGAGAGCCTTTACGGGGTCGTCTGCAGCCACATGGCTGCAGCAATCAAGGAAAACCAGG
>JAZUDB010000108.1:0-3912 GCA_045639385.1 Anaerovoracaceae bacterium
GTTCTTGCAGGGTACAGTTTTTCGTAGTCTTCCGGAGTCTTATCGATATCCGGGAATAAAAGTTCAGCTAATTCTTTATAATCCATACTCTTTTCCTCTAAAATGTTCATACACAGTTATTATACCAAATTTCCCGGCTCGTGCACAAAAATAGTATTGGACAAAACAAGAAATTCTAGGTATAATTTCAATGTTCCGCCAAGGGCTTGGGTCCGGCGGAACGCCCAACCCTTTTCTTCCGATGCCGGAGCGTAATTAGAAACGGGGCTGCGGTGCGGATAATCTCATACGGTGCCTTGGTCAAGTGGTCAAGACGTTAGCCTCTCACGCTGAAATCAGGGGTTCGACTCCCCTAGGCACTACCAAGAAAAAGAAAACCATGCAGCAATGTATGGTTTTCTTTTTTTGCGCAGTCAAACGGCAGAAATGCTTCACAATCTACCTCCAGGATCTCATTTTTCTTTTTTTAAAAAGGGCTTTTCCCCCAAAAAGGCTTTTTTTTGCAAGTCTGGGGGAATTTTTCTTCCATTTGTGCCGTATATTTTCATAAATCAGTACAAAAGTGAACCGTTTCGGCAGGTTTTATTAGGTTTTCCGTAGTATTTCGACTGTTTGCAGCCCTTCAAAGGCTCCGAATCGGCACAAAACTCCCCCATTCATACTTAATTTGAAGGTTTTGGGGGAAATCGCCCCTGTCAACCTACAGAAAATACCGAGAAATGAGGTTTTTCACTGCTTTTGTATCCAGCGACACCACCGAAGACTCAAAAATATAGATAAAACGCTCCGCATCTGCCGAAGTTGAATAACGCCGAATCTTTTCCAAGGCATTCTGGGCATAATCCGGGTCGCTCATCAACCCGAAATATTCCAAATAATACTCCTTGCCGTCCCGAGGCGACAGGATGGTAAAATCCGGATAACAATGCCGACCATTTTCGAAGTAATAAGCAGCCTCATATTTATAGGGGAGCTCCAACTCTGTAAGAATATCCGCAATAATTAACTCTGCTCGGGAACGGACCCGTTCCCCTTTTCTGGTAAGGTAACAAGAGCCTTCCTCGAAAGGATAATCATTCTGCTGCCCAGATTCAACCTCCCAGCTCTTTGCTGCGATAGTGAAATCATAAACCAGAGGATTAATAATCTCCCGGATTTGATCCGGAAGTGTATTGTACACCTCGTACTTATCCTCCGGATGATACTCTTTTTTAAATCGAAGCAGCAAATCCAGTTCGGACTCCAGAATGGGAAGCAATTTCTTCCCGTAAAAAATGCCGGCATACTTCGCGACAGCTTGTGGATTCCGCTTTCCTATATATTCTTCACGCAAGGTTCCGGAAGCATCCGGTCTCCGCACATATATTTCGAGCGAACTCTTGCGAACCCGGACTTTGACACTGCTATTCGGATCCGCAGCCAGCATACGACGAATATTTTTTATTTCACTGCGCCGTGCAGCGATTTTATTTTCTATTATTTGTAAAATTTCCATAATTAAACACCATCATAATTTTCTATTTCTTGCAAGCGAGATTACAAGAAAAATTTTCCGCCAATTCGTTTAAACGCCAGAAAACTGCCGAGGGATATGATATGGCTATATACTGTATGACCTGGTCTTCGGAATGTTCAGTTTTGAGCTCTTTCAAAACCGTGAAGATGTTTTGCGGGAACAGTTCAAAGAAACCCTGCAGGATATTCTCGACGGAAATATCGTTATCGTTCAAAAGACAAACCCCAAAACCGGCAGATGGATCGCAGACAATATCTTCTATCTTGACGAGGGTAATTTCTTGTGCAGCAAAGAGGCCCTTGACATCTTTCTTGCAAAGCTTGAAAAGCCTGCAGGAATCTTTCAAAGAAAAAGGAAATACGAAATTTTCGACTGGACCCATTACCGGTCCGTCATCAAATAAAGCGCGGCAGCTTCCGCAGGAAAGAAATCCCCACCGAAACCCAAAGCCGCATCCATAAATCATTGTACAAAAAAAGAGCAGGAAACATTATTGTTTCCTGCTTTAATGTTATTTGTCTCTGTAATGCGAACCGCACTGAACAATTTTAACCGTGTTTTCGTCAATATGGTATACAATGCGATTTTTGCTATCAATTCTTCTGCTCCAATACGGAGCAAGCTCGCCGGTTAAACGTTCCGGCTTACCAAGTCCCGAATATCCAGGATTTAATCAATCTTCGGTACCTCGTGAATGGTTCCGCCGGTTGCTTCCATTTCCGCGATGGATTTTTTCAGTCTTTCCAGGTTTTGCTCGGAATAGAACGGGTCAGCAGTGATTTCAAAAGGAATGCGTCTTTCACGGCAAACCGTTTTTGCAAAAATTGTGAACGCCGCAGTCATGGAAAGCCCCATTTCCTCGCATACCTTCTCCATATTTGACTTCAAATCCGAGTCCATGCGAAAATTAACGTTTACTGCCTGTGCCATGCTATCACCTCTTTCTTTACGATTTCAGTATAGAGGATTATCAAGAATTGTCAATTATTTCATTACAGATATATATTATTTCATTACAACTTATACCGCGGGCACGTATTTCTCCGAAACGATCTCCCAGTTTCGGACAAAGAAGCGCTCCGGGTAACGGAACATTTCCAGGTATTTCTGCTGCTGTTCCTCGGTCAGCGAAATCAGCGGGTCGCCCCCGTCTCCGAAAATGGCAAAGGGACCGAACACGATATCGATCTGCTCTCCGTTGGGCCCTTTGACCATGCGGTTTGGTGCCATGCCGTTGATTTTTCCCTCTTCGTTGCAAAGAATTGCAATGTTGTCATCGAATGGATAGAAAAATTCGATATATCCGCCCACAATTTTCTGCAGGGCTTCCAGGCTGCTGTTTTCGATTCTTTCCACGCGGGCTTCCCGACCCGGCTCTGCGATAATGCATGTAATTAAATTTGCGTTCTTCATTTTCTCTCTCCCTTTTGTTTTGTTTTAATAAAAAAGACATCCGCCCCACGCATTCTGCGTCTTCGAATGTCTCGATTGATTGATATAGTTTCCTTTCGTTTCCCGAAAGTATTTATTTTTCAATGGTTTTCGCATCCCGCGAAAACCGGTTTATCTTCCCGCAAGAAGAAATTTCTGACCACTGCCGGCCATTTTCAGGAGCTGCTGCATCTGCTCCTCGGTGACGATTACGCTGACCGGGCAGTAAGAATCGTAAGTTTCGGTATGCTTCATTCCGCCGGCTTCGTACTCGAAAACCGTCACCGTCTGACCCGCTTCGCTGCGCTGCGCAGTCTGAACCACGGTGCAGTGCAGGATCTCACGGCCGTCTTCGGCAAAAAAGACCGCCTCGTCACCCCGGGCAAGCCCCAGCGGATCCGTTATCAGCCAGGATATCGAAACCGGCAGCAGGATTTCGCCTTTCTCCGGATGCACCAAAAGCCGCGGGTCCTCGAAATAGTCCCAGCGCAGCTCTGCCCCGGCGGCAATCTGCCGGACGCACTCCTTCCCCAGCAGTTCCCGGGCATCTTCCGGCCGCAGCGAATTTTCTCCGGCCAGCGGCAGGCTTTTCGTTTCCAACAAATCCGCGGTAATGACCGTACCCGCATCCGCCTTCCGCTGCAGCACCAGAACCTCCGTGTAGACCGTCTTCTCCTGCCCCAGATAATCCCAGGCAAGAAAAACAGCCAGAGCAGCTGCGGTCAGCAAAATCATGACCCTTGCAAATTTACGCATCCTTTATTCCTCCATAACCGCGGTTTTCTCGTAATCATCCATCGCCGCAGTGGATTCATATCCGTTGTCCATAGCGGCGGTCTCTGCACAAACAGAATCCTCCGCAGTATCCATAACCGCAGTCGCTGCGTAATCTCCCGCTTCCTGCATTGCCGCGGCCTGCACCGGAAGCTCCGCTTCCCCGCAGGAAAGTGATTCCTTCTTTCTCC
>JAZUDB010000109.1:0-3778 GCA_045639385.1 Anaerovoracaceae bacterium
CTGCCCGCCGGCGTCAACAAGCTGGTCCGCGTTTACATCGCAACCAAGAGAAAGATTCAGGTCGGCGACAAGATGTCCGGCCGCCACGGAAACAAGGGTGTTATTTCCAGAGTTCTTCCTATTGAAGATATGCCGTTCCGCGATGACGGAACTCCGCTGCAGGTTATGCTCAACCCGCTGGGTGTTCCTTCCCGTATGAACATCGGTCAGGTTCTGGAAGTGCATCTGGGTCTGGCCGCAGCCCACAGAGGCTGGTACGTTGCCACCCCGGTATTCGACGGCGCCAAGGAAAGCGACATCCGTCAGATGCTCCGCGAAGAGGGACTTCCGGAATCCGGAAAGCTGATGCTCCGCGACGGCAGAACCGGCGATTACTTTGATAAACCCGTAACCGTAGGCTACATGTACATGCTGAAGCTCCACCATCTGGTAGATGACAAGATTCACGCCAGATCCACCGGCCCGTACTCCCTGGTAACCCAGCAGCCTCTGGGCGGCAAGGCCCAGTTCGGCGGCCAGCGTTTCGGAGAAATGGAAGTTTGGGCACTGGAAGCATACGGTGCAGCTTATACGCTTCAGGAAATCCTTACCGTAAAATCCGATGACGTTATCGGAAGAGTAAAGACTTATGAAGCCATCGTTAAGGACGAAAACATCCCCGAACCGGGCATTCCGGAATCCTTCAAGGTTCTGATCAAGGAAATGCAGTCCCTGGCTCTGGACGTAAGAGTTCTTAACGAGAACGACGAAGAAATCGAACTCAAGGATACCTCCGAACTGGACGGTGCCACCAGCTTCAATGCGGTGGAATTCGAAGACAGAAGAGGCGACGCGGATGACTTTGCTTCCGCAGGCTTCTCCATGGTCTCCGCCGAAGGCGAGGAACTGGATTCCTATACAGACCCGCTGTATGAACTGAACGAGTTCGGTGATGATGAGGAAGAAGATTTCCCGGGAGGTGAAGAGTAGTATGGAACTTACAAATTTTGAATCCCTGCAGATCGGTCTTGCTTCCACCGAGAAGATTTTATCCTGGTCCCACGGCGAAGTTTTAAAGCCGGAAACCATCAACTACCGCCCATTAAAGCCGGAAAGAGACGGTCTTTTCTGCGAACGCATTTTCGGACCTACCAAGGACTGGGAATGCCACTGCGGTAAATACAAGAGAATCCGCTACAAGGGTATCGTCTGCGACCGCTGCGGCGTAGAAGTTACCAAGTCCAAGGTAAGAAGAGAACGTATGGGTCACATCGTTCTCGCTACCCCGGTTTCTCACATCTGGTATTTCAAGGGCATCCCCAGCCGCATCGGCCTGGTTCTGGACATGTCCCCGAGAACACTGGAAAAGGTGCTCTATTTTGCAAACTATGTGGTAACAGACCCGGGCGAATCCGATCTGCACTACATGGAAGTGCTCACCGAGCAGCAGTACAGAGAAAAGAGAGACGAATTCGGCAATAACTTCAAGGCAGGCATGGGCGGCGAAGCCGTCAGAGAACTGCTGGCAGCCATCGACCTGGAAGAACTGTCCGCGGACCTTCGTGCACAGATGCGCGAAAGCCAGGGCCAGAAGAAGGTCAAGCTGGTCAGAAGACTGGAAGTGATCGAGGCTCTGCGCGTTGCCGGCAACCGTCCGGAATGGATGATTCTGGAAGTTGTTCCGGTAATCCCGCCGGATCTTCGTCCGATGGTTCAGCTGGACGGCGGCAGATTTGCAACCTCCGACCTGAACGACCTCTACAGAAGAGTTATCAACAGAAACAACAGACTCAAGAAGCTCCTTGAGATCGGTGCACCGGATATCATTATCCGCAACGAAAAGAGAATGCTCCAGGAATCCGTGGACGCGCTGATCGATAACGGCAGACGCGGCCGCCCGGTTACCGGCCCCGGCGGAAGACCCTTAAAGTCCCTCTCCGATATGCTGAAGGGTAAGCAGGAAAGATTCCGTCAGAACCTGCTGGGTAAGCGTGTAGACTACTCCGGACGTTCCGTAATCGTTGACGGACCGGAACTGAAGTTCTACCAGTGCGGTCTTCCGAAGAAGATGGCTCTGGAACTGTTCAAGCCCTTCATTATGAAGGAACTGGTCAAGAACGGCACCGCACATAACATCAAGAGCGCAAAGAGAATGGTAGAAAAGGTACGCCCGGAAGTCTGGGACGTACTGGACGATATCATCAAGGATCATCCGGTTCTTCTGAACCGTGCTCCTACCCTGCACAGACTGGGTATCCAGGCCTTCGAACCGGTGCTGGTAGAAGGTAAGGCCATCAAGCTGCATCCGCTGGTATGTACACCGTACAACGCGGACTTCGACGGCGACCAGATGGCTGTTCACGTGCCGCTTTCCGTAGAAGCACAGGCGGAAGCAAGATTCCTGATGCTCTCCGTCAACAACATTCTGGCACCCAAGGACGGTTCCCCGATCAACACCCCGACCCAGGACATGATTCTCGGTTCCTACTATCTGACCCATCCGGGCAGCGTAAACAGAGATACCGACCTGGAAAAGGGTGACGGCATGATCTTCTGCGACGATGCCGAAATGATGATGGCTTACCAGACCCACAAGGTGGGTACCCACGCCAGAGTCAAGGTTCGCCGCCAGATTGAAGGATACGAACCGCAGCTGGTGGAATCCACCGTGGGAAGATTTATCTTCAACGAAGGTATTCCTCAGGATCTGGGTTACGTTGACAGAGAAAAGGATCCCTATGGCCTGGAAATCGACTTCCTGGTAAAGAAGGGCGACCTTACAAAGATTATCGACCGCTGCTTCAGAAAACACGGAAATACAGAGACTGCCGAGATGCTCGACCACATCAAGAGCACCGGCTATCATTATTCCACTATCGCAGCTACCACCATTTCCGTCAGCGACATGCTGATGCCGGAAAACAAGCAGGACATCATCGATGCTGCCCAGGAAGTGGTAGATAAATATGACAAAGCTTACAGACGCGGTCTGATGAGCGATTCCGAAAGATACGAAAAGGTTCTGGAAATCTGGCACAAGGCTACCGATGACGTGGCGGATGCGCTGATGGAAGCACTCCCCAGCGACAACAACCTGTTCATCATGGCAGACTCCGGTGCTCGTGGTTCCAAGCAGCAGATTCGTCAGATCGGCGGTATGCGTGGTCTGATGGCCAATGCTACCGGTAAGACCATCGAAGTTCCGATTACCGCAAACTTCAGAGAAGGACTTTCCATCATGGAATACTTCCTTTCTTCCAACGGTGCCCGTAAGGGTCTGGCCGATACCGCTCTTCGTACCGCAGACTCCGGTTACCTGACCAGACGTCTGGTAGACGTTTCTCACAACGTCATCGTCAGAGAAGAAGACTGCGGAACCGATGAAGGTATCGAAGTTCGTGCCTTTACCGAAGGCAAGGAAATGATCGAGCCGCTCAGACTCCGCGTGGTGGGCAGAACCGCTCTCATCGACGTGGTGAATCCGAACACCGGCGAAGTCATTGCCGCAGCCGGAGAAGAAATTTCCGACGTTCAGGCAAAGGCCATCGAAGATGCAGGCATTGAATCCGTCAGCATTCGTTCGGTCATGACCTGCAAGTGCGAAGTAGGCGTCTGCGCCAAGTGCTACGGCAGAAACCTGGCCACCGGCAGACACGTCCACATCGGCGAAGCCGTAGGTATCATTGCAGCACAGTCCATCGGTGAACCGGGTACACAGCTGACCATGAGAACCTTCCACTCCGGCGGTGTTGCAGGCGGCAGCTCCGGTGATATTACCCAGGGTCTTCCGAGAGTCGTG
>JAZUDB010000110.1:0-2009 GCA_045639385.1 Anaerovoracaceae bacterium
GGTGGTGCCCTGCGTGCGGCCCAAAGATACCATACGCACGGCGGATACCACCCTGGATCGCTCCAGGCTCTACGCGGTGCAGACGCCCCAGGGCTTTGACGCAAAACTGCTCCGGCGATGTTACGAAAAGATTCTGGCCGACGGCATAGAGGTCACCGACGACGCAGGGGCTGCGGAATACTGCGGCATCCGGGCAGAAATCGTGGAAGGTGATTACGCCAACTATAAAATCACCACGCCGGAGGACCTGCCGGAACTGAGCAGATATCGCTTCGGCACCGGCTACGACCTGCACGTTCTGGTGGAGGGACGGCCTTTGATGCTGGGATGCATTCAGGTGCCCTTCGAAAAGGGGCTGCTGGGTCACTCGGATGCGGACGTGGTGGCACACGCCATTGCGGATGCCCTTCTGGGTGCTGCGGCGCTGGGGGATATCGGCCGGCATTTTCCGGATAACGACCCGGCCTGCGAAGGCATGTCCGGCAGGCGGATTTTGTCCGAAACCGCTGAAATTTTAAGCCGCAGCGGATTTACAATACAAAGTGTAGATGCTACACTAATAGCGCAAAAACCCAAGATTGCTCCCTACGCGGACGCCATGCGGGCGGCTATCGCAAAGGCGTTGGGACTGGAAATAAAAAACGTATCGGTAAAGGCTACCACGGAAGAGGGGCTGGGACCGACCGGCGAAGGCCTGGCAATGGCCGCATATGCAGCAGCAACAGTAAAGGAAAACAGATAAAATGAAAGCTTCAAAAATGTTTATCAATACCCTCCGGGAAGTTCCGGCGGAAGCGGAAATCTCCTCTCACATTCTTCTTCTGAGAGCAGGTTTTATTAAGAAACTGGTATCCGGCATCTACGGATTCCTGCCCATGGGCAGCAGAACCCTCCGCAAGATCGAGGATATCGTGCGGGAAGAAATGGATGCAGCCGGTTCACAGGAAATCCTGATGTCTGCCCTGCAGCCTGCAGAACTTTGGCAGGAAAGCGGACGCTGGGGCGCCTACGGTCCGGAAATGTGGAGAATCAAGGACAGAAACCAGAGAGAATTCTGTCTGGGACCCACCCACGAAGAGATTTTTACCGACATCGTGCGCCAGAGCGTGGCTTCTTACCGTCAGCTGCCTTTAAGCCTGTATCAGATTCAGACCAAGTACAGAGACGAAGCCCGTCCCCGCTTCGGACTGATGCGTTCCAGAGAATTTATCATGAAGGACGCTTATTCCTTCGACCGGGATGCAGCCGGTCTGGATGCCTCCTATAAAGCAATGTACGACGCCTACAGCAAGGTGTTCACCCGCTGCGGTCTGAATTTCCGGCCGGTAGAAGCGGACACCGGTGCCATCGGCGGAAGCAACTCCCACGAATTTACCGCACTTTCCGAAGTAGGCGAATCCGAAATCGCATACTGCACGGAATGTGATTTCGCCGCCACCACCGAACGGGCGGAGTTCAAAGACGAAATCATGGCCGCAGAAGAAATGCAGGCTCTGGAAAAGGTATATACCCCCGGCACCAAGTCCATCGAAGACGTGTGTGCCTATCTGAATGCGGACCCGAAGAAGTCCATGGAGGCCCGGCTGATTCAGGTGCTCAGCGAAGAAAACGACAGCGTTTCCTACGTAATGGCTCTGATCCGCGGAGACCGTCAGCTGAACATGACCAAGCTGGTCAACGCCCTGGGCGTACCGGAGCATCTGGTCGCCATGGCCGACGAAGAGAAGATGGCGGCTGGCACCGGCTGGGGGGGCGGCTTTGGTGGCCCCATGGGGCTTGCCAACTGCCTGGTATTCCTGGACAGCGAAATTGCCCACGCAAACAACCTGATCTGCGGTGCCAACGAAAAGGATTATCACTATACCGGTGTTAACCCGGACAGAGATTTTAAGGCGGACAAGGTTCTGGACTTAAAGCTTCTCCAGGAAGGGGACTGCTGTCCGGTCTGCGGAAAACCGGTAAAGACGGCCCGGGGCATCGAGGTGGGTCAGGTATTCAAGCTGGGTACC
>JAZUDB010000111.1:0-4547 GCA_045639385.1 Anaerovoracaceae bacterium
AAAAGCGAAGGAAGGCAGTACTGCGGAAACCGGAAAAAAATCCGGCGCAGATTCTTTTGAATTCATCCCCCGGCACATGTATTACGGACTGGTAAAAGATCCGGCGGACGGCACGATTATCGACGAGGCGCTGGCGGTTTACATGAAGGCGCCCAACACCTACACCGGCGAAGACGTGGCGGAGATTCAGTGTCACGGCGGCAATATTTCCGTGCGGAATATTCTGTCGCTGCTGCTGAAAAACGGCGCGGTACTGGCGGACCGGGGCGAGTTCACCAAGCGGGCATTTTTGTCCGGTAGGATGGATCTTTCTCAGGCGGAAGCGGTCATCGATCTGATCAAGGCCAGAACGGGCAGAAGCTACGACAGCGCGGTGCAGCAGCTGGAAGGCAGTGTGTCCGGCAAGGTAAAAGACATCCGGAAAGAGCTTCTGGACCTTCTGGTTTCTCTTACCGTCAACATGGATTACCCGGACGAAGACATCGAGGTAATCACCTATCAGAATATACAAAATAGTTTATCGGCGATAAACGATGAACTATGCAAATTAAATAATTCTGCAGGAGAAGGAAAGATTATCCGCGAGGGGCTTAAGGTAGCCATCGTAGGCAAGCCCAACGTGGGAAAGTCTTCTCTGATGAATCTTTTCCTGAAGGAAAACCGCAGCATCGTTACCTCCGTTCCGGGCACCACCCGGGACACCATCGAGGAGTGTGCCAGCGTACGGGGCATTCCCATCGAGTTTATCGATACTGCCGGAATTCACGATTCGGATGACCTGGTGGAAAGCATCGGCATCGAGCGCAGCAAGGACGCCTTCAACCGGGCGGATCTTCTGATTCTGGTGCTGGACGCCTCCGAAGAGCTGTCCGAAGAAGACAAGGAACTGCTGGCCATGGCGGAAGGACGGCCCTGTATTACGGTGCTGAACAAGACCGATTTGGGCAGCAGAATTTCCGCGGAAGGTATTCAGACTTCCTTCAAAAACGGAGAAGGTCTGGAGCAGATTGAAGACGCCATTCAGGCTTTTGTGGACGGAGGAAAGATCCGCCGGGACAACGACGTAATGATTACCAACGTGCGTCATGCCGACCTGATCCGCAAAGCACTGGCAGAAATTAACGAAGCACAAAACATGACCCGCGCAGGCGAGGCCATGGATTTTATAGAGGTCAACGTAAAGGCTGCCTTCGATTATCTGGGAGAGATTACCGGAGAGACAGCCAGCGACGAAGTTTTAAACGAAGTATTCTCCCGGTTCTGTTTGGGGAAGTAAATGGAAATCAAAAATTTAGGTTCCTACGACGTAATCGTGATCGGCGCAGGTCATGCGGGATGCGAGGCTGCGCTGGCTGCGGCACGGATGGGAAAGAAAACTTTAATCCTTTCCATCAATCTGGAAGCTGTGGCCAATATGTTCTGCAATCCGGCCATCGGCGGCACGGGCAAGGGTCATCTGGTGCGGGAAATCGACGCACTGGGCGGGCAGATGGGTATCTGCATTGACAAAACCTTTATCCAGAGCAAGATGCTGAACATTTCCAAGGGTCCGGCGGTGCATTCTCTGCGGGCTCAGGCGGACAAGCGGCGTTATCACGAAGAAATGAAGCGCACTCTGGAGAGGCAGGAAAATCTGCTGTTGCGTCAGGGCGAAGTAATCGATATTGATATGGACCCGGAAGGCGGCGTAAAAGGCGTTATTTTAAAGACCGGCGCCTATTATTCCTGCAAGGCGGCGGTAATCGCCACCGGTACCTTCCTGGGCGGCAAGATTTTTATCGGCGACGCAGGTTACGACAGCGGCCCCAACGGCCTGTCCCCTTCCGTGGAGCTTTCCGCATCACTGGCAAAGAGAGGTCTGGTTACCCGGCGTTTTAAGACCGGTACCCCGGCCAGAGCCCTCTCCTCTTCTCTGGACTATTCCAAGATGGAAATTCAGCTGGGCGACGAAAAGCCCGTCCCCTTCTCCTTCCTGGACGAAGATGTGGACCGGGATCAGGTGCCCTGCTGGCTTACCTATACCAACGAAGAAACTCATAAAATCATCCGGGACAATTTCTCACGCAGTGCCTTGTTCGGCGGCATGATCGAGGGGGTTGGTCCCCGGTACTGCCCTTCCATTGAAAGCAAGCTGGACCGTTTTCCGGACAAGCAGCGTCATCAGCTCTTCGTGGAGCCGGAAGGCCTTTCCACCGAAGAGATGTACCTGCAGGGCATGAGCACTTCCCTGCCCGAAGACGTGCAGGAAGCGTTTTATAAGACCATTCCGGGTCTGGAAAACATCCGCATCGTGCGCAGTGCCTACGCCATTGAATACGACTGCATCGACCCGCTGGATCTGCAGCTGAACCTGATGCACCGGAAGTTCCCGGGACTCTTCTGCGCCGGCCAGTTCAACGGTTCCTCCGGATACGAAGAAGCCGCGGCTCAGGGACTGATGGCGGGCATCAACGCCGCTCTGTGGATCGACGAAAAAGAACCCTTTATTCTGGATCGTTCCGAAGCCTACATCGGCGTTCTTCTGGACGATCTGATTACCAAGGGAACCAACGAGCCCTACCGCATGATGACCTCCCGGGCGGAGTACCGTCTGGTGCTGCGTCAGGATAATGCGGACATTCGCCTGACCCAGAAGGGCCGGGACATCGGACTGGTTTCCGACGAAAGATACGAAAAATTCCTGGCGGACAAAAAGGCCATGGACGATGAAATTGCAAGACTTTCCGAGGCCCGCACCACGCCCACCGCAGCCAATGCCTATCTGCGGAGCATCGGGGCGCCGGAGCTGGACAACGGAATTTCTCTGGCGGAGCTTTTGAAGCGGCCGGAGATCACTTACGATAACATGCTGCCTCTGGACAGCGGTCGCCCGGAGCTTGCCTATCATGTGCGCACCAAGGTGGAAGTGGCCATCAAATACGCAGGTTACATCGACAAGCAGCAGGCGCAGATCGAGAAGTTCAAGCATCTGGAAAACCGGAAGCTTCCGGCGGATCTGAACTATCTGGCCATGGATGGTCTGCGCAACGAGGCCAAGGAAAAGCTGGACGCCCAGCGGCCGGTTTCCGTGGGTCAGGCTTCCCGCATTTCCGGCGTCTCCCCTGCCGACATTAACGTACTGCTGATTTATCTTGAAAAATATGGACGAAATTTACAGTAAGCTGACAGACCTGATTCTGGACTGGAACGAAAAAATCAACGTAACCGCCATCCGGGACCGGGAAGAGTTTTACCAAAAGAATATCGAAGATTCTCTGACCATCCGGGTCTGCCCCCAGTTTGCGGCGGCAAAAACCGTGATGGACATGGGCACCGGCGGCGGATTTCCAGGGCTTCCTTTGGCCATTGCCTATCCGGACAAGGAATTCCTGCTGGTGGACTCCGTGGCGAAAAAGCTGACGGTGGTGGCGGATACCGCAGAGAAGCTGGGTCTTGCCAACGTAAAGACCCTGCACTGCCGGGCGGAAGATCTGCCGAAGGAAAAGAAGTTCGACCTGGTGGTGAGCCGGGCGGTGGCCAACCTTTCCACCCTTTCCGAATACTGCCTGCCCTTTGTAAAGACGGGCGGATATTTCATTGCCTATAAGACGGAGGATGCCATGGAGGAAATCCGGGCAGCAGCCAAAGCTATTGATATTCTGGGCGGCAAACCTTGCGATCTTATTCCCGACGGCATCGAAGGAAGCGGTCACCTCTTTGTTGTGGTGCAGAAAGTAAAGGAAACACCGAAGAAATACCCCCGTAAGGCCGGCGAACCTTCCAAAAAACCGCTGCAGTAAGTATTTTCAGGCAGAGCCGATAACTCTGCCTTTTTTAAGACAATGATTAAACCAAAACATCTGGAAAAAGGTGATACCGCTGCAATTGTAAGCCTTTCCGCCGGTACTCTGGGAGAACCCTGGGCAATTCACCGGCTGGAAATCGCAAAGGAGCGGCTGGAAAAAGATTACGGATTGAAGGTGGTGGTCATGCCCAACGCCCTGAAGGGTCGGGATTACCTTTACCGTCACCCGGAAGCCCGGGCACAGGATCTGATGGATGCCTTCCGGAATCCGGAGATCAAAGCGGTATTTTCTGCCATTGGCGGCGACGATACCATCCGCCTGCTGCCCTACATCGATTTTGACGTGCTGCGCAGCAACCCCAAAATTTTTACCGGCTTTTCCGATACCACCACCAATCACATGATGATGCATAAGGCGGGTCTGTGCTCTTATTACGGGGCAACCGTTCTGACCAATTTTTCGGAATACGTAAAAATCAACGATTACACCGCAGAAATGATTCAGAAGACCCTCTTCGATCCCCGGCCCACGTTGGAAATTCCCTCTGCCTCCTACTGGTACGATGACGAGGACGAAAAAGTCTGGTGGGACGAGAAAAATATTAACGTGCAGAAGCAGTATCATCCGGAAGAAATCGGTTACGAAGTTCTTCAGGGCAGTGGAATTGCCGAAGGCGAGCTTTTAGGCGGCTGCCTGGACGTTTTTATTGAGCTTTTGGGCACCGAGCTCTGGCCGTCAAAAGAAGACTGGGCCGGTAAGCTG
>JAZUDB010000112.1:0-3861 GCA_045639385.1 Anaerovoracaceae bacterium
GCTTCGTCCGCGGTGCTTCCCGTGGTAAGAACGTCGTCGATTAGAAGAAGCCGGGCCCCTTCGATACGCTTCTGCAGGGCGGGGTCAATTTGAAAGGCGTCGTCCAGCATGGTACGCCGGGCGCTGCCCGAGGAAAGGCGCATGGAGGCGGTGTCATGGGGCTTTTGCAGCACCGGCAGCAGGGGCAGACCCAGCTCTTTTGCCGCTGCCTCTGCCAGAAGCCGGGCCTGATTGTAGCCCCGCCGGGCCAGTTTTTCCGGGGCGGAGGGAATAAAGCAGACCCCGTCGAAGTCTTCCGGTGCTGCGGACATGCGGATGCGCTCTGCCAGCAGCTTTCCCAGAGGCCTGGCCAGGTAGGTGCAGCCGCCCAGCTTGAACCGGTGGATGATCTGCCGGGGATACCAGCCGTAGATGCAGCAGGCCAGCAGCTCGTCGAAGGCGAATTCGTCCATGGAGGAGCGGAAGGGGTTGTCCGAGATCCAGCGAATCTTGCCGGCGCATTTGTCGCAGATGCCGTGGATGCGGGTGGTGCCTTCCATGCTGTCGCCGCAGCAGGCACAGTAAATATTTTCGGGGTAGAAAAGCCTCGAAATCAGGTCTGCGGTCTTGCGGAACAATTCATTTTTTGATAGTATGAGCATTGAAAAAGGCACCTCGTAATATGTTAAATATTACCATTTTTTCGGTGCGGAGAGAAGAGAAACAGGAGGAAAATTATGGAATTTTTAGAACTTGCGAAAAACCGTTATTCCGTGCGCAGCTTTACCGACAAACCCGTGGCGCCGGAAATTGTCAATAAAATTCTGGAAGCCGGCAGACTGGCTCCCACGGCATGCAACAATCAGCCCCAGGTAATCTATGCCGTTCAGAGCCCGGAAGGCCTGGAAAAACTGAGAAAGTGCACCACCTGTCACTTTAATGAAACTCTGGCATTCATCGTCTGCACCAACACCGACGTCTGCTGGACCCGCAAATACGACGACAAGAAGAGCACCGACGTGGACGCATCCATTGTAGCCACTCACATGATGCTGGAGGCTGCCGAGCAGGGTATCGGCTCCACCTGGGTTATGTTCTTCATTCCGGAAGCGGTAAAGACCGAATTTGAACTCTCCGACAACATTGAACCGGTGGCCATGCTTCTGATGGGTCATCCGGCGGAGGATGCACAGCCGAATCCTCGCCACAGCCAGCGCAAGGAGCTTTCCGAAACCGTAATTTTTAAGTAAAACACCTGAAAAAAGGTCTATAATAGTCCTTATGAAGACCGACGTTCAAAACGAGATATTAAACGGCAGCATCTTTGCGGGCATCCTGAAAATGGCTCTGCCCCTGATGCTGCTGAACCTGATCAACACCGGCTACGCGCTGGTGGATACTTTTTTTGTGGGAAAAATTTCGGAGCTGGCCGTGGGCGCGGTGTCGCTGGTGGCTCCGATTATCGGCTGCGGCAACGCCTGCATCGTGGGCCTGTGCTCTGCGGCGGTGGCCCTGATCTCGCTGGCCCTTGGAGAAGGCAGCAAGGAAAAGGCGGATAAAGCCGCCAACCACATTTTCTTTCTGGGACTGATTTTCGGCGTGGCTGCCGGCGCGTTGTTTCTGCTCTGCCGGGACGCCATTCTGGTGTGGATGGAAACCCCTGCGGAAATTTATCAGCTGACCCGCAGCTACCTGACGGGCATTTCCTTCGACTTTTTGTTCCTGTTCATCGTTTCGTTCTTCCAGTCCGTAAAACAGGCCGCCGGAAACACCCGCATCGGCGTGGTGCTGAACATTGCCGCCTGCCTTTTAAACTGCGTGCTGGAGCCGCTGTTCATTTACGTATTTCAGCTGGGTACCTTCGGCGCCGCCATTGCCACTCTGCTTTCCAAGGCCCTGATGGCGCCCATTGCCCTGTGGATTCTGCTGAATCCCAAAGAACCGGTATCTCTGTCCAAAGCCATGTTCCGGCCGGAACGCAGGCTGCTTGGAAAGGTGATTACCGTGGCGCTGCCCGCCACCGTGGGATAGTTCCTGGCCTCCTTCGGCTTCGTGCTCATGTCCAAGGAAATCGTGTCTTACGGCGCCATTATTATGTCGGCCTACGGCATCGGCAACCAGATCTCCTCGCTGTTCTACATTCCGCTGAACGGCATCGGTTCGGCCCTGACCACCTTTATCGGCCAGAATCTGGGCAGCGGCAACCGGCCCCGCGCCCGGGAATGCTACCGCAAAACCATGGGACTGACCGCCATTACCTCGGTGATCTTTACCGTGGTGGGCTTCTTCCTGGCCCGGCCCGCTATCAACCTGTTCATTCGCAACGCCTCGGAGCTTCTCATAAAGGAAGCCCTGATTTACGCATATTTTTCGATTTTTACCAGTTTCTGCATGGGCTGGTTCAACAATCTGATGGCCGTGTACAACGGCTCCGGAAACACGCTGATTTCCATGATTTTATCCGCCTGCCGGCTGTTTGCGGTGCGGATTCCCGTCATCTGGCTGCTGGCCCGCTTTACCAATCTGCAGCACATCGGCATCTGGGTGGCCATGATCATTTCCAACCTGATCATCTGCCTGTCCGGGCAGATCATCTATCATCATTACCCCTGGGATTGCCGGGGTGTACGTATTTAAGCCGAGGGGCCGGACCCTGCAGTCCGGCGGAGTTCTCAGATCGGAGGCACTATGGTCATACTGATTACCGGGGCAACCCACACCGGAAAAACCTGTCTGGCGCAGAAGCTGCTGGAACAGTATAAATACCCCTGTTTTTCCATCGATCACCTGAAAATGGGGCTGATTCGCTCCGGGCAGACCACGCTGACCCCGGAGGACGACGATGCACTGACGGACTACCTGTGGCCCATCGTCCAGGAAATGATCAAAACCGCCATCGAAAACGAGCAGAACCTGATCGTGGAGGGATGCTACATTCCCTTCAACTGGGCGGACGATTTTGAACTGAAGTATTATCTGCAGATCCGCTGCATCCGGCTGATCATGAGCGAGCGCTACATCCGCAGTCATTTCGACGACATCCGCAAGTACGCCTGTGCGGCGGAGAAGCGGCTGGACGACGATTACTGCACGGTGGAGCTGCTGCTGGAGGAAAACGCCAGGCAGTTTCGGGAGTGCGAGGCCCGGGCGCTGGATTATATTTTGATCGACCGGGATTACGAGGCGGATACGCAGCTGCGGGAGTTTTAGAAAATGAACGAAATTCGAACCGAAAGGCTGACCCTGCGGCCCATTGCCGCAGCGGATTGGCGGGACATGCAGGCAATCATGGAGGATTTCTGCAAGGGTCCCTACCGGATTTATGATAATATAAAAGATACCCGGGACGCGGCGGTGCAGGACATGGCCCGGCGCTGGGCGGAGGCTTCGGAAAATCCGGATCACCGCTTTTTTGCCGTGTGCCTGGAAGGCCGCATGATCGGCTATTTTGCCTTCAACCGGATTCCGGCGGAAGACGCGGAATGGGCCGGTTTCCTGGAGACAGGCTATTGCTTTTTGTCGGAATTTCACGGCAAAGGCTATGCCCGGGAGGCGCTGGAAGCACTGCTGCAGCTGCTGAAAGACCGGGGCGAAAAGAAAATCGTGGCAGGCACGGCGCTGAAAAACCTGCCGTCCTGCAGACTGCTGGATGCGCTGGGCTTCCGTCTGACGGGAACCGAGCTGCTGGCATTTCATGAAGACGAAGAAGGTCGCCCGCTGATGTTTTTCGGCGGCCGCTTTGAAAGAGATTTATAGAAGCTGCCCGGAAACGAGCCGGGTACTGCAGTATAAAGATCAAAGGGAGGATCAGAGATGGATTCGAATCAGATGGGATTTTTTAAGGGACTTGGATTTCCGGGAAACATGGGCCTGGGAAACATG
>JAZUDB010000113.1:0-10985 GCA_045639385.1 Anaerovoracaceae bacterium
CAAAAAGCCGTAGCCGGGATGAATGGCATCCGCGCCCCGTTTTTTTGCTTCTTCGATAATGGACGGAATATCCAGATATACAGCCAGCGGGCTTAAATTTTCACCGATCAGATAAGATTCGTCCGCAACCGTACGGAATAAACTGTATGTATCTTCCTTGGAATAGATGCCGATGGTCTGGATTCCGATATCATGGCAGGCACGGAAAACACGCATGGCAATTTCCCCGCGGTTGGCCACAAGAACCTTTTTGAAAGCTTTACTCATGTTCAAAAATCCCCTTTAGTTTATTTCAGCATAACACTGTCTGCAGCATAAAGACATTTCCCCGTCAATACGGTTCAATATGTGCGCGGCGGCATAGTATACTGTTTCAAATAGTATAAACGAAAGAATGTTTTTGTCTACCATTATTTGAAGCTGCGGAGGAAATTCTTCGTCCCCGAACCAGAGCCGCACCTGCACATCCATAAAGGAAAATAAAGGAATGGAAAATGCCAGATCTCCGGGTCCGGAAACCGGTGTCCCCAGACGCTGACAGGCTTTGGCGAAGAGTACGCAGTTTTCGTCGTAATACCGGGCTCTGTTGTCGTTTCCGCCGCCGATATGACCGTAGGAAACCTTGGTGGGATTCACCGAATCGATGGTGCAGTATGCGCCCGCGGGCTGCATATTTCCGTTTTCGTGGGTCAGAAGATCGTAGATGGTCATGGTACAGGAAAAATCCGCATCTTCCGCGAATTCCGGAGAACGCAGACACTGCACCCTGCCGTCTGTCCGGCTGACCCGGAAAGTCTCCCCCGCCAGCTCCGCATAGAAGTAATCTTCATCGCTGCGGACAAAGGGTTTTGCCGCCGCTTTCTCCATGCCTTCCGCACAGAAAAGCAGCCGGGCCTTTTCCATCATTTTTTCGTAATTGTCAGCCATCAGCCCTGCACCTTTCTGTTCAGTTTCCGCTCAGCAAGCGCAATCACCAGGGTGGCAGCATACATCATCAGTGCGGAAACCGGCGCCATTTTTACATTGCCGCCGAAGGTAAAGCCGTAGAAATCGTACCAGCCGCCGTTTTTCCAGCCCACCAGAACCACTTCATAAAAGTATATAAACGAATACACCACGGTGGGCAGCAATCCCAGCCATGCCTGTTTTTTCGTAAAATTCTCCATGCGTTCAAAGAATACCACCGAAATTACCGAAAGCATGGGCGTAAAGAAATGCAGGAAGAAGGTGTTTCCCTTAAAGAAATTAAAATAGCGGGAAAGCTGTATGCCCTGCCCCATAGCCGCGCCGGAAATCACGCTGGTAGGTCCTAAAAAGAACACGCAGGTCAGGAAGGTTACCGTCACCGAAACCGTTCCCACAAACTTAAACAGAAACACGCTTTTCGGCAGGTTTTCTTCTCCGGTTTTCAGGTTTTTCAGCTGGGCCGGAATTACGCAGAGCGCAGTCAGCGCCACCAGCACATTGCTCAGATTGGTGAAAAACCGCATGCTGGCCCATCCGTTGACCTGCATATTGGCATCCCCTTTGGATACAAAAAACTTGCCGATGGCAAGCACGGTAAAGATTACAATCGCAATGTTCAGAATCAGTGAAATCAAACTTTTTTTCTTCATAATTTTTCCTTCCTTTGTTTTTTTATTATAGCATTTCCGAAGGAAAATCCCAAAGACTTCTCCGCTGCCCGTTGTTGAAATCTACCCTGCCGCATGATAAAATTGTTACAAAATTATAAACAGCTTAAATTTAAGAGGGAAAAAATGAGTTACGAAAAGTTTACAGAAGACGAGCTTGAAGTAAAAGAAAGCTTGAAAGGCATGAGAGGAGAAGTTGAATATTTCAACACTCCGATTACATCCAAAGAAAATATTCAGCGTCTCTATGCGGGAAAAACCCCGATGTGGATCCCCTTCACCGGTGAAATCGTCAGCATTAAAGCAGACTGCGACCCGGAAAATATCGCCAGAGGAAGAGAAGGCGGCATTGACGGCTGGGGTGTAGAATGGGTATTCGTTCCGGAAGTCGGCGGCGCCATGGTAAGACCGGGAAATCCGATGGTTACCGATATCAACAAGTGGAGAGAAGTTCTTACAATTCCGGATCCGGACAGCTGGGATTGGGAAGGCTGCTACGAAAGAAATAAGGCAAAAATTCCGACAGACAAAATGTTCCAGATTACCGTGGGTTCCTGCCTCTTTGAACGTCTGATTGCCGTTATGGACTATGCCGGTGCAGCTATGGCTCTGGTAGAAGATGACGACAAGGAAGGCGTACACGACTTCTTCCGCGAAGTTACCACCGCAAGAAAGAAGTATTACAGCCAGATGAAGAAGTGGTTCAACCCGGATATGGTTAACTTCAACGACGACTGGGGCACACAGCGCTGCGAAGCATTCTCCATCGAAACCGCAAAGGAAATGCTGGTTCCCTATGCAAAGGAAGCCGTAGAACACGCACACTCCCTGGGCATGCTCATCGATCTGCACTGCTGCGGATTTGTTGAAAACTTCGTTCCGCTCTTCATCGAAGAAGGATTCGACTCCTGGGGCGGACAGCCGCTGAACGACAAACCGAAGCTCAAGAAGATGTACGGTGATAAGATGGTATTCTGCCACGTGGTAGACCTGCCGCAGGATTACACCGACGAACAGCTTACCGAAGCCATTGCCAAGTTCATGGAAGAATTCGGCTATGACAACAGAGGTTTCTGCGCAGCAAACGTAACCGACAAGAGAATCCACAGAGCCATTTACGAAGCTTCCCGCCGCAACTACGACAGACTGGTTGCAGAAGGAAAGGCAATTCTGTAATAAGACCATACAAAAAGCCCCGGTGTTCCGGGGCTTTTTTTGGTGTGTCCGGCGGGATTCGAACCCGCGGCCTTTGGAGTCGGAGTCCAACGCTCTATCCAGCTGGGCTACGGACACAAAGCAAAAAATAATTTACTTCATTATACCCTATTTGTCAAGCTTATTAAACCTTTTCCGATACAAAAAGCGCCCGGAAAGCTCCGGGCGCCTTTTTTTGTGCAATACTTGAATTAGTACTTTCCGTATTCCTTAACGGTCTTCAGAACTGCCTGCATGTTTTCCATCTTGGCATCGCCGTATACCAGCGGTGTCTTGTCAGCCTTGAAGTAGTAGTTTCCGCCGGGGGCTACGATATCGAGGAATTCCTTTGTCTTGTCTGCAGCTTCTTCCGGTGTGCAGACTCTGTAGTTCTCGATATTGAACATACCGGAGAGAACGTGGTTGCTTCCCAGCTTTTCCTTCGCAAGCTTCGGGTTGGTCTTTTCGAATGCGATCTTGCCCTTTGCCGGAGTTTCCTGGAGGAAGTCCATATATCTATCCCAGCAATCTTCGCAGTAGAGCCAATATCTTCTTCCTGTGGAGTCGATCTTCTGGAGAATTTCTGTCAGGTACGGCCACCAGAACTTTTCAAAGTCGGACTGCTTCATGAATGTTGCCATGTGCAGCGGCATGAAGATTCTTCCGCCTTCATCCTGTGCCGGGAATCTGTCGATAATCTTCTTGTTGTTATCGGTGATAACTCTTAATGCAGCAAGAACTTCGTCCGGGCGTCTTCTGATGTCCTTCAGAACGCCGGTAAAGGATCTTAATCCGTTGGGGATGCTGTCGAAGGGGCATCCGGACATTCCGATCTGATGCTGGAATGTGGAGAACTGGTACTTCTCTACCATGTCCTTCTTAATTGCGTTCCATTCGGTGTTGTATCTCTTGTTGGATACAGCAACTCTTTGATTAATCAGTTCTCTTTCTTCCGGTGTTGCATTTTCCAGATGAGCATTTCCGCGAAGATTGATTTCTGCCTGGAAGGCTGCATAGTCGTTGATAACCCTCGGATATTCATCCTCTCTCATCGGTTCTACGTTCGGGTGCTGCATGAAGCCTTCGCTTCCCATGACCCATCCCTTGCTGCCTGTAATTCTGCGGGCAACGTTGTTTGCGGAAGTACCGACTACGAAAACGTCAGTATCCAGATCTGCGCAGACCTTGTCGATGGCTACTCTCATCTTAGCCAGGCTGTACTGATCTCTTACCGGATGCATTCCGGAATGGCCGATTGCATAAACCAGGTTTACACACTGAGTAATCGGAACTCTGTCAGGAATTTTGCCTTCCCAGACATCGCGGAATAATTGATCTCTGTATTCTTTTGTATCTGCCATTTCCTTACCTCCTACTTGGACTGAGCCGCAACTTCTTCTTCGATAGCGAGCAGTTCTTCCAGCAGGGAGTACTGTTCGTCTTCGTTTAAGTTATACATCTCGATGAGCTCTTCCCGAGTCGCTTTTTGTCCTTTTTTATAGCCCATGTTTACCTCCCATTGGCAAAAAATTAAAAAAGATATAAAATCCGACATAAAATAATGAAATCCGTATATGCGGACTTTTCCATATACTTCTTTTGTATATAATACAACATCTTTAATTTTATGTCTATTCTAATTTATACATTTACTAATTAATCGATTCGATTATCTGCAGCAAAAAAGAGCCTGAAAGTATTGTTCAGGCTCTCTGAAATCGTGCAATTTTTAAGCTTTCATCCACTGATCAAACTCTTCCTCTGTGGCCAACACCGAATGGGTAGGCGTCAGCTGATGAACACTGCCCTTGGTATAATCCACACCCATTTCCTCCTTATTGTAGGTGGTGACCCTGCGGGCCTTTTCCACGATGGGATTGGGATGCGGAATGGCCGAAAGCAGAGACTTTGTGTAGGGATGCACCGGATTCTGGAAAATTTCATCCGTTGTACCGGTTTCCACAATGTGTCCCAGATGCATGACGCCGATGCGGTCGCTGATGTATTTCACCATGGAAAGATCGTGGGCAATAAACAGATAGGTGGTGCCCAGCTCCTCCTGAATATCCTTCATCAGATTGACTACCTGGGCCTGGATGGATACGTCCAAAGCGGAGATACATTCGTCCGCGATGACCAGCTTCGGGTTCATGACCAGCGCTCTGGCGATTCCGATTCTTTGACGCTGCCCGCCGGAGAACTGGTGCGGGAATCTGGTTTTCTGCTCTTTGGAAAGTCCCACCTTATCCAGAATATAGTCAACCTTCTCCTCGATTTCCTCTTTGGACTTGCAGACATTATGGATGATCAGGCCCTCGGAAATGATCTGCTGAACCTTCTTTCTGGGGTTTAAACAGGCCATGGGGTCCTGGAAAATCATCTGCATATTGGTACGCAGAAAAGTTTCGTCTTCCTTGGACAGCTTTCCGGAGATGTCTCTGCCGTCGAAGATAATCTTTCCCTCGGTGGGTTCGTAAAGACGGATAATGGAACGGCCGGTGGTGGATTTTCCGCTGCCGGATTCTCCCACCAGTCCGTAGGTTTCTCCTTCGTAAATATCAAAGCTGATGCCGTCCACCGCCTTGGTGGTAAAGGTTTTGCTGCTTTTAAAATACTGCTTCAGATTTTCCACATGCAGCAAAGGAGTTCTTTCTTCTGTCATATGGATGCCTCCTTCTTCATTTTCTCCAGCTTTTCTTTCAGTTCCTCCGGGAATTCCACCTTAGGTGCCCGGGGATCCGCCAGCCAGCTGCAGACTCTGTGCTGCCCGCCCACATCGTACATGGGAGGAGAAATGCGGTAATCTATGTTCAGTGCAAACTGGTTTCTGGGAGCAAAAGCATCTCCTTCGATTCGTTCCATCAGATTGGGTGTGGAACCCGGGATGGCATAAAGTCTTCTGGAATTGGTGTCGATATCCGGCATGCTGGAAAGAAGTCCCCAGGTATAGGGATGGCGGGGATCGTAGAAAACTTCGTTGATATTGCCCTTCTCCACGATTCTGCCGGCATACATCACCGCCACGTAATCCGCCACCTTGGCTACCACGCCCAGATCATGGGTAATGTAAATAACGGAAATATTATTTTTCACCTGCAGGGTCTTAATCAGTTCCAGAATCTTGGCCTGAATGGTAACATCCAGTGCGGTGGTAGGCTCGTCGCAGATCAGGATGTCCGGGGTGCAGGCGATGGCAATGGCAATTACCACACGCTGCCGCATTCCGCCGGAAAGTTCATGGGGATACTGCTTGAAGCGTTTTTCCGGATTATCCAGACCTACTTCCGCAATCAGTTCAATGGCCCGCTTCTTGGCTTCCGCCTTGCTGATGCCCAGATGCTCCAACATGGGCTCCATAATCTGCTTGCCGATCTGCATGGTAGGATCCAGAGAAGTCATAGGATCCTGGAACACCATGGCTATTTTCTTTCCGCAGAGATTCTGGCGGATGTCCTTCTGCGACATCTTTACCAGATTGACGCTTTCCTCCTCGCCCTGCTCGTTTCTGTAGTTGAAAATAATGGATCCGGAATCGATTTCTCCGTTGGAATCCAGAATACCCATCAGCGTTTTTACGGTAACGGATTTTCCGGAACCGGACTCTCCCACGATGGCGATGGTCTCTCCCCGGAACAGGTCCAGACGAACGCCGCGAATGGCATTTACCTTGCCGTAGGCGGTTTTAAACGAAATGGAAAGATCGCGGATGGAAAGTACCCGGTCTTTTTTATCTCTTTTGATTGATTCCATAAAAACCTCCCTACTTGTTTAACATCTTGGGATCGAAAGCATCCCGCAGACCGTCTGCAAAAAGGTTGAACGCCAGCATCAGTATGGACATGGCAATTACCGGGAAGGCCAGAATATGCGGAAACGTGGTCATGCATTTGTACCCGTCGGAAACCAGAGAGCCCAAAGATGCCAAAGGCTGCGGAACACCCAGTCCGAGGAAGGACAGATAGGCCTCCAGGAAAATGGCGTTGGGGATGGAGAACATGGAGGTTACAATTACCTGACCGAAAATATTCGGAAGGATCTCCTTAAAAATCAGGGCAAACTTCCCTGCCCCCAGCGTTCTGGCAGCCAGGACGAATTCCTGCTCCTTTACCTTCAATACCTGCGCCCGGGCGATTCTCTCCATGGAAATCCAGCCGGTCAAAACCAGGGCAAATATGATGGAAGTCATACCCGCCGGCAGCACCAGACCCAGCAGCGTCACCACCACCAGGGTGGGCACCCCGTTGAGAATCTCGGCAAAGCGCTGCATAAACATATCCACCTTGCCGCCGAAGAAGCCGGAGATCATTCCGTACACCATGCCGATGAACACGTCTACCATGACGGCGGCAAAGGCAATGATTAAAGAGACTCTGGTGCCGGACCAGACCCTGGTCCAGATGTCACGCCCCTGATCGTCCGCCCCGAACCAGTAATATACGTCCTTTAAGTCACCGGTGTAAACATTGCTGCCCTTATAGGTACCGTCAAAGATGCCCAGCTTTTCCAGCCAGGAAATGCGGGGGGTCAGGTATTCATGGCCTTTTGTAATGGATTTGTAGGTGTGGGGATTGATGGAAGGTCCCACAATGGCCATGAAAATAAATATTAAAACGATAATAAATCCGATGATGGCGCCCTTGTTCTTCCGGAAATTGTTCCAAACATCCTTTAAATAGGAGGTTGCTTTGTAGTTTTTATCTACCAGCTTCTCGTTTTTTCCGTGGGCGAACTCAAAATCGTTCTCGTAAAATTCATGATCAAATAATTCTTCCGAGCTCATTATTCTTCCTCCTTCGTAATACGGATGCGGGGGTCGATTACACCGTAGAGAATGTCCACGATGAGCATCATCACCACATACATTACAGAATAGATAAACGAACAGGAAATGGTAACATTGTAGTCGTTGTTCTGAATTCCCATGATCATCAGATTGCCGATGCCGGGAATACCGAAAATCTTTTCAATGACGCTGGATCCGGTGAGCAGATTTACCAGAAGCGGGCCCATTACCGTGATAATGGGAATCATGGTATTGCGCAGCGCATGATTTAAAATGACTTTATAATTCTTCACCCCTTTGGACTGCACCAAAGTGATATAATCCGAATTCATTACGTCAATCATCTCCGAACGGGTAAATCTTGCGATATTCGCCGTGGGAGAAACGGACAGAGCCAATGCGGGAAGAATCAGAGAGAACACCGGTATGGCTTTGTTATACAGAATCGGGAACCAGCCGAATTTATAGGCCAAAAAGTAACACAGCAAAAGACCGCACACATAGGACGGTACGGAAACCCCGATGACGGACAAAATGCTGCAAAGATTGTCCACCCAGGTATTGTGTTTCAAGGCGGCGGCAATTCCCAGCGCCAGACCCAGAATGGTACCGAATACCATGGCCATGGCACCCACGAGAAGTGAGGTCTTCAGTCTTCCGGCCAGCATATCTCTTACGGCAAAGTTCTTATTTATGGTATATGAGACGCCGAAATCTCCTGTCAGCATATTCTTGGCATAGGTAAAGAATCGCTGTAGGACTGGTTTATCCAAACCGTATTTTTCATACAGTACGGCCTTCTGCTGCTCCGTCAGCTTTTCATCGTTGAACGGAGAACCGGGCATCAGGTCCATTAAGATAAAAAGCACTAGTAAAATAACCAACAATGTGATAGCAGAAACCAGCAGTCTCTTGGCTATATATTTTTTCATGCTTCCTCCTTCTTATGATTTGCTTCTTATTAACAATTAGAGCGATAATGTAAAAATTATCGCTCTAATCATTACAGTCAGTTTTTTTTAGATTTAATTACTTCACAACGATGTGACGGAATACGTCCACGCTTGCGGAGTGGAATTCAATTCCGGACATGCGGGGATTGATCAGGCAGGCGCCGCCATTCTGATATACCGGAGCAATACCGAAGTCTTCCGCTACGAGGAACTTTTCTGCCTCGATGAACTTATTCCATCTGTCGATGGCGGAGGTTCCTGCGGATTCTGCGGTCTTGATGCATTCGTCGTACAGGTCGGACTTGTATCCGCCGTTGTTGTTGCTGGTGTTGGAGCCGATAAACAGATCCATGTAGGTCTGCGGATCACCGTAGTCCGGACCCCAGCGTGTGAGGGATACATCAAAGTCTGCATATGCATTCGGAGTACCGGCATCGTTTACATGCTGGTATACGTTCAGACGGGTCTTCTTCGGCTGTGCGTTCAGCGTTACGGTAAAGCCTACTTCTTCCAGCTGTGCTGCAATACGGGTTGCGGCAGTAATTTCAGGGTCGCCCTGGTCGGAAGAGTACATCAAATCTAAAGTAATGGTGTCCTTGCCCAGCTCTGCCTTTGCGGCTTCGAGGCATTCCTTTGCCTTTGCCTGGTTGAATTCTACCAGAGCTCCGGCGTCCTCACGGAAGTCTTTTCCGGTTTCCGGGTTTGCGGCAAGCTTGAAGGGAACAAGTCCTGCAGCAGCTACGGAACCGTCGTTCAGTGCGGTGGCGATATCTTCTCTGTCAATGGCGTAAGAGATTGCTTTTCTTACGTTCAGGTTCGCGGTAACGTTGTTTGCGCCTTCCTTGTTATAGCTGATGTTTTCAATCAGGTAGAAGGTGTAGGAACCGAGTCTTGCCTCAAATCCTTCCACTCCCTCGTTGGCCTTAACCTGTGCACCTGAGAGAGATACGTAGTCCAGGTTGCCCTGCTCGTATTCCATTAATGCAGACTGAGAATCGGCAACAATACGGAAGGTAATCTTGTTGGCATAGTTTGCCTTGTAGTTTTCGTAGTCGTAGTACTTTTCGTTGAGTTCGAAGGAATAGCCGTAGCCGTTATCCCAGGAAGTCATTTTGTACGGTCCGCAGAAAATCATGTTTTCCAGAGACAGTGCATACTGATCGCCTACGGATTCGAAGAACTTCTGGTTCAGCGGGAAAGTGGACGGGAAAGAAACAATCTGGAGGAAGAAGCCTGTCGGCTGTGTTAAGGTAACTTCCAGGGTGCTTTCGTCGATGGCCTTGATTCCCAGGTCTGCCGGGGTATGTCCGGATTCCGGATCATAAGCGTCTCCGCCTACTACGTTTGCAGTCTCCAGCAGCCAGTTGTAGTCAGAACCGAATTCCGGATTAACCAGTCTCTGCCATGCATATACATAGTCGGCAGCGGTTACTTTCTCGCCGTTCGACCAATAATTTTCCTTTAATTTGAATGTATAAACACATCCGTCTTCACTTACGGAAATGCTTTCTGCCGCATCTTCTACAGGATTACCATCGGCATCCAGTGCTGTCAGGCCTGCAAAGCAGAGGTTCTGTGCGGAGAAAGACTGACCGTCGGTCGCCCACTGCGGGTCCATGGACATAACGTCCGCAGGAACCTGAATTACAACTTCGTTAGAAGCTTTCGGGTCTTCCTTATTCGATCCGCAGGCAGCTAATGACAGAATCAGTAATACACAAAGAAGTAATGTTACTAATTTCTTCATAATAATAGCCCTCCAAAAAATAAACTAATATTTATAAAGGATATTTTACAGATTATTTTTAGATTTTCAAGTGCAAATAGACAAAAAATGATACTTATTTTTGTTAATTAGGAATAAAAACAGACATCCACAGAAAATTTCCGTTCATTTTTATTCAGACCAGTACTAAATATTCATTTTTAGCGTACAAAAAAACTGCAGGCCGTTGATTTTCAACAACCTGCAGTTTCCTGGTCGGAGTGACTGGACTTGAACCAGCGGCCTTTTGACCCCCAGTCAAACGCGCTACCAAACTGCGCCACACCCCGAAGCACCCGATTATTATATCACAAATTTAATAAAAGGGAAGCGATATTCATATAAATTAATAAAGAAAGTGCATCCACAATGGTGGTAATAAAAGGAGATGCCATAACTGCCGGGTCAAAGCCCAATTTTTTTGCAAACAGCGGCAGCGTGCAGCCCACGAATTTTGCAATGATGATGGTAAACACCAGAGAAATCGCAACCACCAGCGCCACCAGGAACGAGATATCCGAATTGCCCAGCAGCAGACGGTCCACCAGCATAATCTTTCCCAGTGCCACCGCACCCAGAGAAATTCCGCAGAGGATGGATACCCGGAATTCCTTCCAGATAACTTCGAAAATATCGGAAAATTCAATATCCCCCAG
>JAZUDB010000114.1:0-6410 GCA_045639385.1 Anaerovoracaceae bacterium
ATAGGCTTATTTCAATACATGTCTGAAAGAAGTGGGAGACCGAAAGGTCTCCTGCTTTTTTGTGCACTTTTTGCGACGGAATATTCATGTGAATATTATTAGATAGATGTTCTTTTTATACATGCAGGTGAGGGCTTATCCGCAAAAAACGAGAAAATATGCATTGTTTTTCTTGCGTAAAGAATGCCCGGGAATTAAAATAAGAAGTAACTATATACATCTTCGCGGGCCGTGTTTTCCGGCAGAAAGCGAAGCTGTACAAATATATTTTATAGTTCCGGCGAAAGCCGGAGAAACGGGGTAAAAATGAAAAATGCAAGACCTTTAAAAAAGGTGCTGGCCCTGGCTTTAACCTTTGTTATGGTATTCGGTTCCCTGGGCGGAACCGGAATCTTTGCCGCAACAGAAGCTGAAGCAAAGAGCGCAATCACCTGGGAAAAGGTGGACAACAGTGTTGTAAAAAACCCGCTGTCCGCAAAGAAGTCTGCAGTGGAACTGAGCTCCGAGAATACTCACGCCGACACTGACATCGTTCGTGTCTCCATCGTTCTCGAAAAGAATTCCACCATCAAAGCAGGCTACTCCACAGAGGCTATTGCAAACAACGCAAAGGCAGTAAACTACAGAGATTCTCTGAAGGCTGCGCAGGACGAAATGGCTGCGAAGATCTCCAGAAAAGTTCTGGGCGGAAAAGAACTGGACGTTGTTTGGAATCTGACTCTGGCTGCAAACATTATTTCCGCAAACGTTGAGTACGGCAAGATTGCAGAAATCGAAGCCATCCCCGGCGTTAAGAAAGTAGTGCTTGAAAACCTTTACACTGCAGCTGCCGCAGAGGACGTTGCCGGTCCGAACATGGGAACTGCAAGAGAAATGATCGGCTCCACCTTCACCTGGGCACAGGGCTACACCGGTGCCGGAAGCAAGGTAGCAATCATCGATACCGGTATCGATGACGATCATCAGTCCTTCAATGCAAACGCATATAACTATGCTATGCAGGAAAATGCAGATGCTGCAGAAATGACCCTTGCGGAATACAAGGAATCCGTAGGCGTTCTGACACTGGCAGACGTTCAGTCTGTATGGAAGCAGCTGAACATTGCTGCGAAGATTCCCAGCGGATCTGCAACCCAGGCATACAAGACCGATAAGGTTCCGTTTGCCGCAAACTACATTGACAACAACTTTACCATTAACCATGACAGCGATTCTCAGGGCGAACACGGTTCCCACGTAACCGGTATTGCTGCTGCAAACCGCTACATCCCGGGCACAAACGGTACCTATACCGACGCACTGGAAGCCGTAAAAGTACAGGGCGTTGCTCCGGATGCACAGATCGTTACCATGAAGGTATTCGGCAAGGGCGGCGGCGCTTACGATTCCGACTATATGGCAGCCATCGAAGACGCTGTCGTTCTCGGATGCGACTCCGCAAACCTTTCTCTGGGTTCCTCCGCAGCAGGTACTACTTATGCGGATGAATACGAAGAAATCATGAACGATCTGACCGAAGCAGGTACCGTGGTTGTTATGTCCGCAGGCAACTCCTACCAGTGGCCGTACTTTACTTCCACCGGCGGATATCCCTATGGCGACGACCTCAACTTCGACACCGTAGGTTCTCCGGGGTCCTTCACCAACTCTCTGGCTGTTGCGTCCGTTGACAATGCCGGCGTAACAGGCACCCCGCTGCTCTTCGGAGATGAAAGAGTATTCTTTACCGAAACCTCCGGACCGAACGCAGCATTCACCACTCTGGCAGGAACACAGAATTACGTTCTGTTCGACAGCGTTGCCGTAGACGGAAACGGAACTAACCTTCTGACCAACTACAGATCCGTTATCAGCGGAAAGATCGTCCTTGTCTACAGAGGCGAAAGCTCCTTCTATCAGAAGATGGACGCTGTTGCCAATCTGGGTGCAAAGGGATGCATCGTTGTCAACAACCAGCCCGGAACCATCAGCATGGGTCTGGATGACGCAAAGACAAAGATTCCGTGCGTATCCATTACACAGGCCGACGGCGAAAAGATTAAGGAACTCTCCGACAAGAACGAGGCCGGTTACTGGACAGGTTCCCTGACCGTATCCACCACCACCGAAACAGGTCTCGACGGTTCCGCATATTACACCATGTCCGACTTCTCCTCCTGGGGCGTACCCGGATCTCTGCAGATGAAGCCGGAAATCACAGCTCCTGGCGGAAGCATCTATTCCGTAAACGGTCTGGTTAAGGGCGGCAAGGCTTACGAGCTTATGTCCGGTACCTCCATGGCTGCTCCGCAGGTTACAGGCTGCGTTGCAGTGCTGGCACAGGCACTCCGTGAAAACGGCTATGCCGAAAAGTCCGGAATGACCGCACGTCAGCTGGCCAACTCCCTGCTGATGTCCACCGCAGATCCGCTCCTCGAAGGCGAATCCGGCGGCAACTATTATTCCATCCTCAAGACCGGCGCAGGTCTTGCCCGCATTGATAAGGCTGCAACCGCAGGTTCTTACATCCTGATGGGCAAGAACACCAACTCCGGCGCTGCAGACGGCAAGGTTAAGGTAGAACTGGGAGACGATCCGGAGCGCGAAGGCGTTTACGAATTCGACTTCTACATCAACAATCTGACCGATGCAGACAAGAACTTCAACCTCCGCGGCGCATTCTTCACCCAGGATCTCTGGGCTGACGAAGACGGCGTCATCTACACCGATACCTGGACCACTCCGCTGTCCGCTGCCATTGAATGGACCGTTGACGGCGAAAAGATGATCCCGGCAACCGATCTCAATTATGACTTCGACGGAGACAAAGATGTAGACACAGACGACGGACAGGCTCTGCTGGATCTGGCAACCACCGTTCGCGAATCTATCTACAATCCGGAATACGCAGACTTTGACGGCGACGGAGACATCGATACCTACGATGCATATCTCTTCTTCAAGTCCATCAACAAGACTTCCGTAATGGTTCCGGCAGACGGCTCCGCACACGTAGAATGCAAGGTAACACTTCTCGATATCGACGATTACGATATGGACGGTGCCTACGTAGAAGGTTTCGTATTTGCAGAAGAAATGCTGGAAGAAGACGGCGCTCTGGGCGACGTTCACTCCATCCCGGTTCTGGGCTACTACGGCAGCTGGACAGACGCTTCCATGTTTGATCGCGGATCCTACAACGAATATCTTGCAGGAACAGAAACCAATGTACCGTACATGGCAGTGGCTCTTAAGGATGCATCTCAGGCAGTTCAGCTGAACTCTCTGGCTGTTGCATATCCCGGAGATTCCACCAACTATGTATTCGGCGGAAACCCGGCAGTAGAAGATGAAACTTATATGCCGGAAAGAGACGCTCTGAGCAAGGACACCAAGATTTCCAAGTTCAACTTTACCGCAATTCGTTCCGCAGCTGCTTCCAAGTTCGAAGTAACCGACGAATCCGGAAATGTTTACGTACAGAGCACTCTGGGCGCAATTGACGCTCCGTATTATGATCAGACCAACGGTGTCTGGAATATGGCAAACCTTTCCTTCGCTCCCGGCTATTATGCAAAGGGCGTGGCAGAAGGAACCAGACTTACCGCAGCACTGACCATTGCTCCGGAATACTATGTAAACGGTGAAGACGTAGCCTGGGACGAACTGGGTGCAGGCGCAACCAAGTCCTTCAGCTTTACCGTAGACAACACAGCTCCGGTTATCAAGGAAGTGAAGGAAACCACCGGTGAAAACGGTGCCGCAAGCTTTGCAGTTTCCTGCTCCGATAACCAGTACATTGCAGCAGTTGCACTCTTTACCGAAACCGGTTCCCTTGTGGACTTCTTCGGTTCCGATCCGGAAGCAAAGCCGGGCGATGCATACAGCTGCAGCTTTGACGTAACATCCGGCACCAGATTCCTGGTACAGGTTTACGACTATGCTGACAACATCAGCACATACAAGATCAATCTGAATAAGCAGGAGCTGGAATCCGAATATAAGCTTTCCGTAGCTCCGACTTCTCTCAGCATTCTGAAGAAGACCTCTGCAACACTGACTGCATCCGCAACCCCCTGGGGTGCAGATGAGCACGTAACATGGTCCTCCGCAGATACAAGCATCGCAACCGTTGATGCTTACGGTGTTGTTACCGGTGTTGCTCCCGGAAACACTACCATTACCGCAACCTCCGTTGCATATCCGGAAGTATCTGTAAACGTTCCGGTAGAAGTTTACGTTATGCCGATTACCATCAAGGGTATTCTGCAGGATGAAGAGGGAACTCCGGAATTCTTCACCTGGAATCTGGCAACAGATGACACCTGGACTCCGGGCGCAGTACTGAGTACAGATCTGAACTCCTTCACATGGGACCGCGATACAAAGGTCTCCACCGCTGACGGAACCACTACCTACGGATATCTCCATAACAGCCAGGGCTTCCTGTACACCATCGATATGAACACATTCAAGATTGTGGCAGAAAGCGATGCGTCCGCAGCAATCGGCGTTCCCATGGATGACATGGCAATGGCTGTAAACTACAATACTGCCAGAAGAACTTCCAGAGCATACGGAATCTATGCTTCCTATCTGCTCTATTCCGACCCGGTAACCGGAAATACCTTTAATTACGGCGGAGAATATTCTTCTCAGCTGAGCAGACAGGGTGCTACCGCATTTACCACCATTGCATACGGCAATGACAATAAGTTCTACATGCTGGACGATGCGGGCAATATGTGGACTTCCTCCATTTCCACCTCCTCATACAACGGTGGTGCGGGATCTCCCAGCAAGTATTGCTCCACCGGTCTTTCTCTGGATTGGCCGCTTTTCGGCAATTCCCAGTATGCTTCCATGGTTAAGGGTGACGACGGCAACTTCTACTTCAGCTACTTTACCGGAGATTCCATCGATCTTTATCAGCTGAAGATTACCGGCACCACTTCCTCCAACAGAAGATGCACTGCAACACTGCTGGGCAACCTGGGCGCAGACGTATGGCCCTGCTCTCTCTATGCTGTAGAAAACAACAGCGGAAACAATGCAGAAACTCCGGCTCCGGAAACTGCAGAAGAAGCAGAAGGCATTGAAATTGAAGACCGCGAGTTCGACAGAATCGAACGTGCAGCAGACGGCGCACTCAACTCCATTAAGATCGACGGCTCCTACGATGCTGCAGTGAAGTCCGCAGCTCCCATGGGCGGCGCAGAAACAACCAGCGTTGTAACTCTCACCGCACTGGACAAGGACGGCAAAGAAGTAGATTCCACCAACGGACTGCTTACCGCAACCTGGGATCCGGAAGCACTGGAACTGGTCAGCGTCAACGTAAAGGCAGACTACAAGTCTGTTAAGACCGAAGACGGCAAGGCAATCATCGGCTACGTAGATCTGGAAGGCATTGCAGCAGGCGAAGCCGTTGCAGAACTTACCTTCAAGTACAAGGATCATCCGGCTTGCGTAACCGTAGCACACAGCGAAGAATCTGCTGACGAAATCGATTACACCGAAGTAATCTGCCTCTTCGACCACGAATTCACCGAAGTCAGAGACGCAAAGGAAGCAACCTGCACCGAAGACGGTTACACAGGTGACACCTACTGCATCGACTGCGGCGAACTCCTTGCAAAGGGCGAAGTGATTAAGGCAACAGGACACAGCTGGGGTGAATGGACACAGAGCAAGGCTCCGACCTGCACCGAAGAAGGTGAAGAGACCAGAGAATGCTCCGTATGCCACGAAAAGGAAACCAGATCCATCGCAGCAACCGGACACGCAGAAGGTGTTCTTGTAGGCGCAAAGGAAGCAACCTGCACCGAAGAAGGATACACCGGCGATCTGGAATGCCCGGTATGCCACGAAGTTCTTGAAAAGGGCGAAGTGATTCCTGCAAAGGGTCACAGCTGGAGTGAATGGACTGTTGTTACAGCTCCGACCTGCACCGAAGATGGCGAAGAGACCAGAGAATGCTCCGTATGCCACGAAAAGGAAAGCAGAGTCATTGAAGCAACAGGACACGGCGAAGGCGTTCTTGTTCGCGACAAGGCAGCAACCTGCACCGAAGACGGTTACACCGGCGATCTGGAATGCCCGGTATGCCACGAAGTTCTTGAAAAGGGCGAAGTGATTCCGGCAACCGGACACGTTTGGGGCGAATGGACCGAAACCAAGGCTCCGACCTGCACCGAAGACGGTGAAGAAACCAGAGAATGCTCCGTATGCCACGTAACTGAAACCAGACCGGTTGCAGCAACAGGACACGGCGAAGGAGTTCTTGTAGGCGCAAAGGAAGCAACCTGCGAAGAAGACGGATACACCGGCGACCTGAAGTGCCCGGATTGCGATGTAACTCTGGAAGAGGGCGAAGTAATTCCGGCACTCGGACACGACTTCGATACCAGCCAGGAAGGCGCAAAGTACGT
>JAZUDB010000115.1:0-2046 GCA_045639385.1 Anaerovoracaceae bacterium
CGAAGCCTGCCTTCTTCAGATAGTATCCGAATCTTCCGCCGCAGTTGGAGGAAGTGGTGATACCGGTCTGAGGAGAAATGGTGGAAATGTCGAATCTGCTGGAGCTGGGTGCACCGGTACCGGTCAGCGGACCCGTGGAAATCACGATGATGTTTTCTTCGGAAAAAGCGGTTTCCTTTCCCGTAAGGTTGTCGCAGAGAATCTTTGCAGCGGCGATTTTTCCGCCGATATACAGTTCTCTGTCTTCATCGGTCCAGGGGTAGTCCTTCAGGGTGCCGTCGCTCAGGTTGAAGTCCGCAATGCGGCCCATATATCCTGAGTATTTGCTTGCCATTTTTCATATCCTCCTGTAAAAATACATACTCTTTTCAATCCTATATATTATGCAGAAAATGAATGAATTTTTCAATATAGGTTATATTATATCTATGTTATATTTATCCTTATTATTTATTAAAGCACAAGTTTTTTTACTTTATTCCTTACATTTTTTGTGATATACTGTAAAAAAATCAATTTCGAGTCGTATTTCCCTCCAACTGCAAGGATTTACGACCAGGGTTCCGCCGGAAACAGCGGAGCCTTCCGTGTTTGAAAAGAAGTTGAATATATGGTCTCAGCCTGATTCGACTTCCTTTTCGGGGAAGTTTTTTTATTTCCCGAACAAAGGAGATTCAATGAAAAAATTTTTATCTGTACTTTTAATGCTCCTGCTCCTGCTCTCTCTGTGCAGCTGCGGTCAGCAGCAGTTCGACCCGGTGTCCTTTGACCAGGACTATTCCGCCAGTGCCTACAAGCACATCAACAACGGCGGAAAAGAAGACGCCGGCGACGGACTTCCCTACAATATTGATGCCATTACCGGCGCCACTCTTACAGTGGAAGGACCGGCTGTGGTCACCAGCATCCCCCTTTCCGTCCGGGAAGTGGAGAACCTGAAATCCGGCATCGTCCGGGGAATCTACAAAGACTCCAAGGGCGCCTTCACCTATGAAGGACTGGATCTTTACCACCTGCTCACCGAAATGGTGGAAGGCGACAACGGTATTATTCTGACCGACACCGCCTATGAAGTGGTCTTAAAGAACTCCAACCGGGAAGATGTGGCAGCCCTGACCCTGGCGGAAATCAAAGCCGCCCACGACGCGGGACGGCCGGCCATTCTGGCCTACGGCATGGGAACCAAGGACGGCAGCACCTGCGCACCCTTCGTATTCGACGGCGTGGACAAAAACACCCACTCTCTGGGCTACGAATCCAAGCTGAAGAACGATGACGGCTGCATCAAGCTGGTCTACGACAACGGAACCTACGGAAGCGGTTCCTACAAGACCTTCTCCAACGTGGCTTACGTCTATGTCTGCGAAGAGAACACCCCGGGCTTTAAGCACAGCAGTGCAGATCCGGAAACCTTCGGCGACTCCCGCTACACCGATTACATCGTTACCTTCCGGGGCTCCGCTCTGGGCCGGGAATTCGACATGACCACCCGCCAGCTGGAAGCGCTGGTCACCTATGACAAGAACGGCAGCGTGGTGGAGGGCGGCATCGGTTACTCCGACTGGTACTCCCTGGCCAACAACGCCTACTGGTACGTCAACGAATACGAAGGCCTGCAGCTTTACCAGCTGCTCCAGTATCTGGGCATGCCCAGTGCGGAGGAAATGGGCACCAAGGCAGCCAGAACCACCCTGGTCAGCTTTATCGCCTCCGACGGCGTGGCAGCCAGCGAAACCTTCTCCGTGGATACCCTGTCCTATCCGGAAGCCTTCGGTTTCTATAAGAAGAACGCCCAGGACAACGGCGACGGAACCTACGTTCCCACCAACGCCGACCTGGTGAAGCTGGGATACCCCATCCTGCTCTCCTACGGCGTAAATGATTATCCTTACACCATTACAAAATCCGACAGCGCCTACGTTTCCGGTCTGTCCAACAGCGGCGGCCCCTTCCGCGTAGTATTCGGAAAAACTCAGTACAACCACGCCAACGGCTCCAACCAGATTCAGTATCTGGCAGACATCATCGCCGGCGAAGACAGACTGG
>JAZUDB010000116.1:0-10307 GCA_045639385.1 Anaerovoracaceae bacterium
CTTCCGGTTGGTGTTGAACTCGGAAACCTGGGTCTTCTTGATAATACCCTGCTTGGTGACCGCGATCAGGTACTTGGTCTGGTCCACTTCCTTGACCGCCATGACGGAGCTGATGCGTTCATGCTGCATCAGGTTCAGGAAGTTGATGGCCGGAATACCCTTGCCGGTGCGTGCGCCTTCCGGAATCTCGAAGCCCCGGATGGTGTAGGCCTTGCCGCAGTTGGTAAAGAAAATCAGGGTGTCGTGGGTGGAGCAGGACACCAGATGGCGCACGAAGTCGTTTTCTCTGGTGGTCTGTCCGGTAATGCCCCGGCCGCCCCGCTTCTGGGTCTTGTAGGTGTCTGCGGAAACCCGCTTGATGTAGCCCAGGTGAGACACGGTAACGATTACGTCCTGCTCTTCGATCAGTTCGGCTTCGTCCACCTCGTCTTCGTCGGCAATGATTTCGGTCTTGCGGTCGTCGCCCCACTTGATGGCAACTTCCTTTAATTCGTCCTTTACCACACCCATCAGCAGATGTTCGTCTGCCAGCAGGCTCTTGTAGTAAGCAATCTTCTTCTGCAGATCCGCGTATTCCGCCTCGATCTTATCCCGTTCCAGACCCTGCAGTCTTCTCAGCTGCATTTCCAGAATAGCCTGTGCCTGCTTATCGGAGAGTCCGAAGCGGGCCATCAGTCTTTCCTTGGCGTCGTCGTAAGCTTCGCGGATGGTTTTGATAATTTCGTCGATATTGTCCAGGGCAATAATGTAACCCTCTAAAATGTGGGCTCTTGCCTCGGCCTTGGCCAGATCGAAACGGGTTCTTCTGGTCAGCACCTCTTTCTGGTGCTTGATGTATTCTTCAAGGATGCGCTTTACGGACAGAAGCTCCGGCTTGCCGTCCACCAGTGCGATCATAATGATGCTCACGTTGGATTCCAGCTCGGTGTGCTTGTAGAGCCGGTTCATCATGACCTTGGGGTTTACGTCCTTTTTCAGGTCGATGACCACCCGGACCTCGCCCTTGGAGGACTCGTCCCGGATATCCTTGATGCCGTCCAGCTTTTTGTCCTTGACCAGCTCCGCAATGTGAGCGATCATCTGGGCCTTGTTCACCTGGTAGGGAATTTCGGTAAATACGATGGAAACCTGACCTCTGGCACCCTCTTCGATGCTGCCCTTGGCACGCACCTTTACCTTGCCCTGGCCGGTTTTGTATGCTTCACGGATGGAGGTTTTTCCCACGATGGTGGCACCTGTGGGAAAGTCCGGTCCCTTGATTACCTGACAGAGTTCCTCGTCGGTGGTTTCCGGATTGTCGATCAGAAGGATGGTTCCCTGAATGACCTCCCGCAGATTGTGGGGCGGAATGGAGGTGGCCATACCTACCGCAATACCGTTGGAACCGTTCACCAGCAGATTGGGGAATCTGGAGGGAAGAACCACCGGTTCTTTTTCTTCGCCGTCGTAGTTGGGAATAAAGTCTACGGTATCCTTGTCGATGTCCCGGAGCATTTCCAGGGCAAAAGGCGCCATGCGGGCTTCCGTGTAACGGGAAGCAGCGGCGCCGTCACCGTCCATGGAACCGAAGTTTCCGTGACCGTCCACCAACGGGTAACGCATATTCCAGCTCTGAGCCAGTCTTACCATGGCGTCATAGATGGAAGAGTCTCCGTGGGGGTGGTACTTACCCATAACTTCGCCCACGATTCTGGCGGATTTTTTATGGGGCTTGTCCGGGGTATTGCCCAGAACGTCCATTCCGTAGAGGATTCTTCTGTGAACCGGCTTTAAGCCGTCGCGAACGTCCGGCAGAGCGCGGGAAACGATAACCGACATCGAATAATCGATGTAGGACTTTTTCATTTCGTCGTATATTTCGTGCTGAAGCAGCCTGCTGTTGTCTTTATTTTCTTCCATAAAACTGCCTCCTTAGAAATCCAGCTGCGCGTACTGCGCGTTTTCTTCAATAAACTGCCTTCTGGGCGGAACCTTGTCGCCCATCAGCGTGGTAAAAATCTGATCTGCCCGGGCCACGTCGTCCACGGTAATCTGCACCAGGGTGCGGGTCGCCGGGTCCATGGTGGTTTCCCAGAGCTGGGTGGCGTCCATTTCGCCCAGACCTTTGTATCTCTGAATGTCGATTTTTTTGCCCGGATACTTCTGAGCCATTTCCGCCAGGGTCTTGTCCTGCTCCGCGTCGGAGTAGGTGTAGCGCATGTCGTTGCCAACCTTGCAGCGGAACAGCGGCGGCTGTGCCGCGTAGATATGTCCTTCCTCGATGAGCTGAGGCATGTAGCGGAAGAACAGGGTCAGCATCAGAGTACGGATGTGGGCGCCGTCCACATCGGCATCGCTCATGATGATGATCTTGTGATAGCGCAGCTTGCTGATGTCAAACTCGCTGCCGATGCCGCAGCCGAAAGCGGTAATCATGTCCTTGATGGTATCGGAAGCCAGCATGCGGTCCAGTCTGGCCTTTTCCACGTTCAGAATCTTTCCGCGCAGCGGCAGAATGGCCTGGGTTTTCCGGTCTCTTCCTTCCTTGGCGGAGCCGCCTGCGGAGTCTCCCTCTACAATAAAGATCTCGGACTTTGCCGGATCCTTTTCGGAGCAGTCTGCCAGCTTGCCCGGCAGCGAAGTGCTGTCCAGAGCAGTCTTTCTTCTGGCCAGTTCTCTGGCCTTTCTTGCAGCCTCTCTGGCCCGGCCGGCCTTGACGCATTTATCTACAATAATTCTTGCCTGGGCGGGATTCTCTTCCAGGAAAGCCATCAGTTCTTCCTTGGTGACGCTGTCCACCAGAGAACGCATGGGGGCATTGCCCGGCTTGGTCTTGGTCTGACCCTCGAACTGCGGCTCGGAAAGCTTCACGGACACGATGGCGGTCAGGCCTTCGCGGATGTCGTCGCCGTCCAGATCGGAATCCTTTTCCTTTAATATTTTCGCCTTGCGGGCATAGTCGTTAAACACCTTGGTCAGCGCGGCCTTAAAGCCCACCAGGTGGGTACCGCCTTCGATGGTGTTGATGTTGTTGGCGTAGGAATAAATATTTTCGGTGTAGCCGTCGGTCCACTGCAGGGCGATTTCCACTTCGCTGTCCTTTTTCTGGGCTTCGTAGTAAATAATGCTGTCGTGGATCGGTGTCTTGTTCTTATTCTGGAACTGGACGTATTCTTTAATTCCGCCCTCGTAGCAGTAGCTTTCCTTCTTTTTCTTTCCTTCTCTCTTGTCTTCCAGAGAAATCTTCAGACCTTTGTTTAAGAAAGCCATTTCCCGCAGTCTTGCCTGCAGGGTGCCGAAATCGTAAACGGTTTCATCGAAAATTTCCGGATCCGGACGGAAAACCGTATGGGTACCGGTCTTATTGCCGCACTCTCCCACTACGGTTACTTCCGTGGTTTTTACACCCTTGGAATATTCCTGGCGGTAAATCTTTCCGCCGCGCATGGATTCCACCATCATATATTCGGAAAGTGCGTTTACAACAGAAGCACCTACGCCGTGAAGACCGCCGGATACCTTGTATCCGCCTTCTCCGAACTTGCCGCCGGCGTGCAGAACTGTCATAATTACTTCCAGGGCCGGCTTGTGCATTTTGGGATGCTCGTCCACCGGCATGCCGCGGCCGTCATCCAGTACTTCAATACTGTTGTCTTCCAGAATGGCAACCTGAATGTGTTTGCAGTATCCTGCCAGCGCTTCGTCCACACTGTTGTCCACGATTTCGTAGACCAGATGATGCAGACCCCGCAGACTGGTGGTACCTATATACATACCCGGACGCTTCCGAACAGGTTCCAGACCCTCCAGAACCTGTATCTGCGCCGCATTGTATTCCTGTTTTTGATTTTCAGTTGGCATTATATCCTCCGTATGATTGAAATTTGAACGGTTAAGCAGCTTTTTTAACTAAAAAATTATACCAGATTCAGGACGAAAAATCAAGGATTTGAGCGAAAATAATAAACCAGGGCAGAAAATCTCCAAAAATATTTTTGGAGGTCTCAAATCGCCGATTTTTACTTTTTACACAATATATTGTCCCTGTGGAAAACTCCGCTAACTTTTTCCACAAGCTGTGGAAAACACCCGCCGGAATTAAAAATTTCGCTTTTCGAATGTGCTTATTCCTGTGGAAAACTTTTTCTGTTATAATACAAATCCCTAAAGAAAAGAAGCACCAAAGAAAGCAATGAACAAGAAAGAAGTTAAAGACAAATGGGACGAGCTGCTGGATGTCCTTTACCGGGAAAACAGGCTCGATGATATACAGATCAGTACCTTTTTTAAGCCGCTGAACCCGATTAAACTTTCCGAAAAAGAAGGAAAGCTTTATTTGATGTGCAGAAACGGCAACCCTACCTTCTATCAGAACAAGGTAGTCAATTATTATAGTGAAATTAAAGAGGCGATTTCTGCCGTTTTCGGAAAGGAATATACCCTGGAAGTAACGGATGACGGAGAAATCGAAGAGGAAGAAGCCGACAATCAGATCCGGGAAGACCGTCTGAATCCGGAATACACCTTCGAAAGTTTTGTGCAGGGTCCGAATAATAATTTTGCCTGCGCAGCTTCTCTGGCAGTGGCGGAAGGCTATTCCAAGAAATACAATCCTCTTTTTATCTACGGCGGACCAGGCCTGGGCAAGACCCATCTGATGCACGCCATCGGTCAGTACGTAAAGCAGAAAAGACCGAAGAAAAAGGTTCTTTACGTGAATTCCGAGACCTTTGTCAACGAGCTTTCCGAAGCCATCCGCACCAATAAACAGCAGCAGTTCAAAGATAAATACCGCAAGCTGGACTATCTTCTCTTCGACGACGTACAGTTTATCGCCGGCAAAAAATTTATCGAGGAAGAACTGTTCAATACCTTCGACGCCCTGCTGAACGCCGGAAAGCAGCTGGTATTTACCAGCGACCAGCACCCCACCAAGATTGATAATCTTCCGGAGCGGATCACTTCCCGCTTTGCCTGGGGTATTTCCGTGGACATTCAGCCGCCGGAGTACGAAACCAGACTGGCTATTTTAAAGAATAAGGCCATCTTAAACAACGTGGACGTTTCCAACGAAAAGACAAAGGAAGCCCTGGAACTGATTGCCCAGAATACGGAGGGCAATATCCGGGAGCTGGAAGGTGCATTTTCCAGAGTATTGGGATTTTCTCTGATCATGAATCAGGAAATCAACGTGGCGCTGACCAAGAAGGTTCTTTCCGACATATTCAAACCGAAGAATGAAAGCGTCAGCGCGGAAAAAATCAAGAAAACCGTAGCATCTTACTTCGGTATTAAAGTTTCGGAAATGGAATCCTCGGTGCGTTCCAGAAAAGTAGCGTATCCCCGTCAGATTGCCATTTACCTGATTCGGGAATTGCTGGAAAGTTCCTTCCCCCAGATCGGCAGCATGTTCGGCGGCAGAGACCACACCACCATCATGCATTCCTACGAGAAGATCTGCGAAGAAATCAAAAGTTCCAAAGAGCTTTTCAATACCGTAAACTCGATTAAGGAGAAAATAACGGAGTAAAGGCTGTGGAAATCCGTATTTGTTATCCACAGGTTTTACACAGGGAAAATTATTGAAATTTCAACGTGCATCATAGTTTTCCACAGTTTCCACACCCCAACCGCAGCAACAACACTTAAACTATAAATAAAAATAAGCGAGGCAGATTTATGAAATTCATTTGTTCACAGGCAGCCATATTAGGAGCAGTCAACACCGTAAGCAGAGCAGTCTCTTCCCGGACCACCATTCCGATTTTAAAAGGAATCCTGATTTCCGTAAAAGACGGAAGAGCTACTTTTACCGCATCTGATCTGAATATGAGCATCGAAACCAGCATTGACGTTCAGAATTCCGAAAACGGACAGGCTGTAGTTTCCGCAAAACTTTTCGGAGACATTTTAAGAAAACTTCCGAATTCTCTGGTAAAAGTGGACTGCGAAAAAGAAGAAGGAAAACTTTCTTTAAACTGCCTGGGCTCCGACTTTTCCATCGTTTCCTTCCCGCCGGAAGAATTTCCGATTGTGGGCGGCGTAAACTCCGACGAATTCATCGACCTGAACAAAAAGGATTTTGAAGATATTATCAAAAAGGTAATCTTTGCTGCCAGCACAGACGAAAAGAAAGGAATTCTTACCGGCTGCTTAATCAAGCTGAAGGAAGATTCCATCGAAGCAGTTGCCATCGATGGCTTCCGCATGGCTATTGCGGAAAAAGAAACCAGGGTCGGAACAGAAAAGTCCGTCATTATTCCCGCAGACATTCTGGCTGAAGTCTATAAGATTTTAAACGAAGAAAACGGCGAAGAAATTTCCCTGCGTCTGGAAGATAAAAAGGCAGAATTTTTAACGGAAGACACAAAGATTGTTGCCAGACTTCTGGAAGGCGAATTTATCAAATATGCGGATATTCTTCCCAAAACCTGGAGTACGCGGGTTCTGGTCAACCGGGAAGACATGCTCAATTCCATCGAAAGAGCTTCCCTCTTTGCCAAGGAAGGAAAGAATAATCTGATCAAAATCAATATCAGCGAAAACGGTCTGGATATGGAGTCCCGCTCCGAAGAAGGAAACGTAAACGAACACGTTGGTGCAGACGTAGAAGGTGCGGATCTTCTCATCGGCTTCAATTCCAAGTATCTGATTGACGTTTTAAAAACCGTTTCCGACGAAGAAGTGGTCTTTGAAATGGGTTCCGGCGTTTCTGCCTGCCTGATCAAGCCCGAAGAAGGAAACGAATACACTTATCTGGTACTTCCGGTAAGAATCGCCTCTGTTTAATGTATTTTAAAAGTATAAAGCTTCAGAATTTCAGAAATTACAGCGATCTCAGTCTGGACTTTGACCCGAAGCTGAATATTATTTTCGGAGAAAACGCCCAGGGAAAGACCAACTTAATCGAAAGTCTTTTCATTATGGGTCTTGGAAAATCTTTCCGGACCAACAAAGATCAGGACATGATAGCCTTTGGAAAAGAATTTTCAAAGGCTGTTTCTGTTGTATGCGACGAAGACGAAGAAACTGAAATTGAAGTCATATACCAGAAAGAAGGCAAAATTTTAAAGGTGGACGGCGTAAAGCTGCAGCGCACCGTAGACCTTCTGGAAAACGTATATATCGTGGTATTTTCTCCCGATGATTTAAAAATAATCAAGGAAGGTCCGGATAACCGCAGAAAGTTTCTGGATCGTGAGCTCTGCCAGATCAATCCGGTATATTACTCGGATCTGGGAAATTACAAAAAAGTATTAAAGCAGAGAAACTATCTTTTAAAAACTCATAACAGCGACGAAAAGCTTTTTGAAGTTTTCGACGAAGCACTGGCGGATTACGGTCTGCGTCTGGTAAAAGAAAGAATAGATTTTACGGAGCGTCTCGGCCAGATCAGCACCCGGATTCACGGAGAAATTTCCGGAGGCAGAGAAAATCTTGCCGTTAGCTACGAAAGCAAAATCACAAAGCAGTTTACAAAAGAAGAATATAAGGAAAAACTGAAAGAAAATTTCGAATCCGACGTTTATAAAGGATATACCTCGTTCGGTCCCCACAAGGATGATATCTGCATAGAGGTCAACGGTACGGATCTCAGGTCCTACGGGTCCCAGGGTCAGCAGCGCACGGCGGCATTGTCCTTAAAACTGGCGGAAATCGATTTGATCAAGCAGGAAACCGGAAAAGATGCCGTGCTTCTTCTGGATGATGTTTTATCCGAACTGGATGCAGGCCGCCAGAAGTATCTCGTGCAGGCTATGAAGAACGTACAGGTGTTTATTACAACCGCTTCTATCGATGAAAAAATAAGGGAACTGCTTCCGGATGGGAAGGCGTTTCTGGTTGACAAGGCGACGGTTGAAATATATAATAACTAAGCTATGCCCAAAAATATCAAGTTTGGGAAAAGGAGGCAAAACATATGTCAAAAGGAAGAATGACCTATCAGCCAAAGAAGGGTCAGAGAGCAAAGGAACACGGCTTTAGAAAGAGAATGTCCACAAAGAACGGACGCAATGTTCTTAAGAGAAGAAGACTTAAGGGCAGAAAATCTCTGAGTGCATAAAGGCCGCTTTATAAGCGCCTTTTTGCTTTAAGGGAAAAGCTTTTCGATGAAAAAAGCGGAAGTTCTCAGAAATAAAGAAGACTTCAACAGACTTCATAATAAAGGGAAATCCGTCGGCAGCAGGTTTGCGGTAATTGTATTCCTACCCAATCATTTAGAGTACAGCCGCAAGGCTTTTTTGGCGAGCAAAAAAGTAGGAAACAGTATTGTTCGCCATAGAAGCACCCGATTAATGAAGGAAGCTTTTCGCTTAATTGAAAAAGACTACGATGTTCCCGTAGGAATGGATTTTTTGTTTATTGCCAGATCTGCCATCAAAGATTCGAAATGTGCGGATGTGAAAAAAGCAATTGAAGCCGCAATGAAAAAAGCAGGCATCCTGAAAGCATGAAGAAATTACTGATCTTATTGATAGAATTTTATCAGGCATGCATTTCTCCCAGATTTCCGGGATGCTGCAGGTATATTCCAACCTGCTCAGCTTATGCAAAAGAGGCTATCGAAAAGTATGGCGTCTGGAAAGGCGGAAAACTGGCGGTAAAAAGAATCCTGAGATGTCATCCGGGTCACCCCGGAGGTTATGATCCTGTTCCGTAGGATCCGGGAGGAAAAATGACAGCATTTTTAGCAAGAATAATAGGAGTTGTACTGTCGGCTATTTACAATCTGGTAAATAACTACGGTATTTCTGTTATTTTACTAACACTGTTGGTAAGACTTTTGCTCTTACCGCTCTACACCAAGCAGAATAAATATTCTGCCGCCATGAATGATCTGCAGCCGAAAATTAAAGAGATTCAGGAAAGATACGCAGCAGATCAGGCAACCATGAACGACAAACTGAATGAAGTGTATAACGAAGCAGGCATCAGCCCTCTTTCCGGCTGCCTTCCTCTTTTAATTCAGATGCCGGTTATTCTGGGTCTGTTTGCACTTCTGCGCAATCCGCTTCTTTACGTAAGCGGAATTAATCCGGCGATGATTTCCGCCGTTCACGAATCCTTCTTATGGATTCCGGACCTCTGCCAGCCGGATACTTGGATTCTGCCCCTTATCGCAGGAATCACCACTTATCTGACACAGGCACAGACACCGGATGCAGGCGGGTCCATGAAAATTATGACCTATTTCTTCCCCATCATGATTTTCTTAATGGGAAGATCTTTTGCTGCAGCACTGGCTCTTTACTGGGCAGTCGGTAACCTCTTCTCCATGGTTCAGACATGGGTATTCAAGAAGAATAAAAAGAAGAAGGACAGAGAAAAAGAAATCAATCAGGAAGTCGCAAAAAGACTGAAAAGAAGCAGGTAATCTCAAGTTTCGGAGGCAATTTATTTCATGAAATATGCTGAAAAATGGGGCGACAGCATCGAAGCTGCTGTAAATCTTGCCCTTCAGGACCTGAAGCTTTCCAGAGAACAAGTTACCGTTACGGTGCTGGAAGAACCCAGCAGAGGTTTTTTCGGAATCGGTTCCAAGCTGGCGAAAGTCAGAGTTGAAGAAATTGTAAAGGAAGAACCGAAACCGCAGAAGCCTGTAAAGGAAACCGCAAAACCGGAGAAAAAAGAAGTTCCGGCAAAAGAAGTTAAGGAAGTTAAGGAAGCAAAAACGGAAGAAGCAAAGGACGCTGCTCCTGCCGTAAAAAAAGAAAAGAAGTCCAAAAACAGAAAACCCAAGGAAAAGAAAGCAGACAAAGCGCCGAAGGAAGCAGCTCCCAAAATTGAGATTCCGGAACACGCACTGGTCAGCCAGAAACCGGAAGATCTGGTGGAAACAGAAGATCATCCGGCAAAAGAATTCCTGGAAAAGACATTTAAAGAAATGGGTATCGAAGTCAGCGTAAAGGTTGCCGTCAACAAGGACAGCGTATACGCAGACGTGGAAGGAAAAGATACCGGTACAGTAATCGGCAAGAGAGGACAGACCCTCGATGCCATTCAGTACCTGACAAGTCTTGTGGTAAACAAGGGCGAAAACGAGTATATCCGTGTAGTTGTGGATGCAGAAAATTATCGGGCAAAGCGCGAAGCAACACTGGAAAAGCTGGCAATCCGCCTGGCGGAAAAGGTTAAGAAAACCGGAAAATACGCAAGACTGGAACCGATGAACCCATACGAAAGAAAGGTTATACATACTACACTTCAGGGTATTGAAGGAATTAATACCAGAAGTGAAGGCGACGAGCCTTACAGAAGGGTTGTTATCGAACCTAAGAAATAATGCAGGGCCGCGAAAAGCGGCCTTTTATTTTTATGAAAGACAC